>JAYVWQ010000109.1:0-4493 GCA_043785945.1 Akkermansia sp. | reverse complement strand
CGCTTCTTCCAGGATGATCTCGGCATAGCCGGTGATGGCCCCGAGCGGGTTTCGCAGGTCATGCGCGGCGATGCCCATGAACTCGTTCTTTTCCTCGTTGAGCCGGCTGAGTTCCTGGCCGTAGCGCACGATCGTGTCGCGCGCGTGTTTCAACTCCAAATGCGTGCGCACCCGCGCGAGCAGTTCCGGCGGGTTGAACGGCTTCGTCACGTAGTCCACCGCGCCGGCCTCCAGTCCCTGCACCAGGTGGCTCATCTCGTTGCTGGCCGTGAGAAAAATCACCGGGATCGATCGCGTGGCCGGATCGGCTTTGAGCCGGCGGCACACTTCCAGCCCATCCATCTCCGGCATCATGAGGTCGAGCAGGATCAGGTCGGGCAGTTTTTTCTGCACGCGCTGCAAGGCCGCCGCGCCGTTGGTTGCCGGCATGATGGAATAGCCGGCTTCACGCAGCATCGTCCCCACGACCTGAATGTTTTGCTGCACGTCATCCACCACGAGGATCAGGGAGTCCTGCGGCGGGGAGGTGGTGGAAGTTGTAGGATTCATTGCGGGGTTCACGCCACGGGTTCGCACTGCGCCGCGAGGCTCTCGATCAGTTGCGGAAACGCCTCCAGCGATTTGGGCAACCGGTCGAGGTCGAATTGCTGCGCTTGGTTAAACAGTTCTTCGCCGTAGTGTTGCAGGGCTGGCGCGGCGTAGGTTTCACCCAACACCCGCAGGCGCGCGGCGAATTCTTCTACGGGCGTCAGCTCCAGGGTCTGGCACAGATCCGGCCAGACCCCGGCCTGTTCCGCCCGCAGTTTCGCCACCAACTCCGGCCAGCGGGCCAGCACCTCGGCGGGCACGGCGGCAGCATCGGCGGATGGCGCGGACGGCGTGGCGGGCGGTCGGGCAGCGCCGGTTGATTCCGCCAGCTTCAAAAACCGTTTCAACTCCGCGATCAGTTCCGAGCGGTTGAACGGCTTGCGGATGAACCCGTCGCAAATCTTCCGCGCCTTCGCTTCCTCTTCGCGGAAGGACGACGCCGTGACCGCGATCACCGGGATGTGCTGCAACGCGGGATTCGCTTTCAGCCGCTTCGTCGCCTCGTGGCCGTCCAGCTCCGGCATCCGCATGTCCATCAGGATCACGTCGGGCCGGAGTTTCTCCGCCGCTTCGAGCACTTCCAGGCCGTTCGTCACGGTGATGACCTTGTGCCCCGTGCCCTCGAAGTAGCCCGTGAGCAACGCGCGATTCAATGCCACGTCGTCGGCCACCAGAATGGTCGCCGGTGCGAACTGGGTGAAGTCGCCGTCGCCGCCTGTGGCGACGGCATCCGCCTCGGCCAGCTCGGTGATGGCCACGTTGGGGAACGTGAACCGGAACGTGCTGCCTTTCCCCGGCTCGCTCTCCACGGCGATGATCCCGCCCATCATCTCGGCGAGGCGCTTGGTGATGGTCAGCCCCAGGCCGGTGCCGCCGAACTTGCGCGTGCTCTGTCCCGCCACCTGCGAGAACGCGCCGAAGATGTGGTCCTGCTGCGCCTTCGGAATGCCGATGCCGGTGTCCGAGATTTCGAGAATGAGGTTCACCCGCGTCTCGTCGGGTTCGTCGGGATTTTCATGAGCGGCGGGACGTGCGGACGTCTCGTGCTCCCTCACCCCGGCCCTCTCCCCAAGGAGAGGGAGAACCGTTCCCAGCGTTGGGTGTTTTCCAGTAGCGCCAGATCCATCGAGCGCGGTCACAGCCACTCCCTCTCCCAGCGGGAGAGGGCTGGGGTGAGGGAGAGCGGCCACGGATGAGTTACCGACACCCACCTTCGTTGCATACTCCGCCCAGGCCCGAATCTTCACCTGCCCCTTCTCGGTGAACTTGAGCGCGTTGCCCACCACGTTGAACATCACCTGCCGCAACCGCACTTCATCCAGCATCAAGCCTCGAGGCAGCTTGGGATCAATCTCCGTCAGCAGCTTGATCCCTTTCTCGCCCGCCTTGATCGAAAAGAGTTTTTGAATCTCGTCCACCAGCCGCGCCACGCAGACCGGCTCGTATTGCAACTCCAGCTTGCCCGCTTCGATCTTGGACAAATCGAGGATGTCGTTGATGAGCGCGAGCAAGGTGCGCCCGCTGGACGAAATCGCGTCGAGATAGTTGCGGTCCTTCGACGCCGCCATCTGCGTCCGGAGCAATTCCGAGAAGCCGAGGATTGCGTTCATCGGCGTGCGAATCTCGTGGCTCATGTTCGCCAGGAACTCGCTCTTGGCGGCGTTCGCAGACTCGGCCTGTTCGCGTGCGGCATCGGCGGCTTGCTTGGCTTCCTTGAGTTGTTCCTCGGCACGTTTGCGCTCTGTGATTTCCCAAATAAGAGTCTGCGTGCCGATGATGTGTCCGCCAGCATCTCGCAAAGGAGTCGTCACCGCCTGAAACCAGCGAAACTGACCAGGGTTCCGAAGATCAATCGTCTGATCCTCAGACCACGACGGCTGACCGGTGTCGATCACGCTTCGATCTTGCACTCGGGCTTGCTCCACCATTTTTGGATCAAAATGCAAATCGGCAATGGTTTTTCCAATCACCAAGTCCGCAGTCTTTTCGAAGAACCGGCAAAATCGTTCGTTAGCGAAAGTCAGGCGACCTTCCAGATCTTTCCGGATCAGCATCTGGTCCAGGTTTTCCACCAAGGATGAATAGAGTGCATCAGAGTCCTCTAGTTTCCTCCTCGCCTCGCGTTCCTGTTTGAGCATCTGCTCGCGCAACTGCTCCGCCTCGCGCTTGCGCCGGAGGACCAGGGAACGCGCGATGAAAGCCCAGCCCAGCAGCAAGCCCGCTCCGCCAAAGGTGGGCACGGCGATGGCCAGGTTCAGATACCACGGCGGCAGCAAACGGATTGTGGCCAGCGCCGGCTCGGAATAATTCCAGTCACGGTCAATGAAACGCAGGGCGAAGGTGTAATGGCCCGGCTGGTTCGTGCCCGTGCTCCACTCGAATTGTGTGGCCTTGGACGGCTTGCTCCAGCCGTCGTTCCCGAGCAACTCCTTCTGGTCAGGGACGCCGTTGAAGAATTTCCAGGTGAAGAAACGGTTGGCCGGGCGCGCCTTGAAGTCCGCCACCGCGAACTTGAAGTTGACCAGCCCGCCGCGCGTGACGGGTGGCACTTCCGCGGCGGCGGGGTATTCCTTGTCGGTCTGGACGATGAGAGTCGGCTGCGGGGTCGGTTGGCGCGACGGGCTGTAGCGGGTGAGGCCGCTCCAGGTGGCGAACCATAGGTTGCCGGCGGAATCCTCCTGGATGGCTTGGACCGAGTTCCCGCTCAGTCCGTCCGCTTCGCTCAAGGTGGACCAGTTGGTGCCGTCGAAGCGCGCGACGCCGCCGCTATCCGTACCGAACCAGTGGACGCCGTGCGAGTCCCGGAAAATGGAGCGGATTGTGTTATCCGGGAGCCGGTCTTTCGACTTGGTAAAGGCCTCAAATTGTTGCCCATCGTAACGCGACACACCGCCGTCACTGGTGCCAAACCACAGGACGCCATCCGGATCCCGTTGAACGCACCTGAGGCCATCAACCAGCAGCCCGTTCGTCACCGTCGTGGTGTTGAGAGTCGGGAGGAATTGCTGACCGTCGAAACGCGCAATGCCTCTATCATGGGTGCAACCCAAAATCAGGCCTGTTCGGTCCCGCGCCAGTCCGTACCAGAAATTAACATTACCTGGCGATCCCAGGGCCACCCTGAAGGAGGTGAGCTTGTTTCCCGCAGCGGCGGTGGAGTCGTAGCGGACGAGTCCTTCTCCGAACGTCGAGAGCCATTTCACGCCGTTGGTGTCGTCG
Source organism: Akkermansia sp. (assembly GCA_043785945.1). Classification (GTDB taxonomy): domain Bacteria; phylum Verrucomicrobiota; class Verrucomicrobiia; order Limisphaerales; family SIBH01; genus JANNGC01. The sequence goes on along the minus strand of JAYVWQ010000109.1, from coordinate 686 downwards.
AGGATGCCAGTAACACCCTGACCCAGATTGAAGTTGTCCTTGTAACCTTGGAACTGCCAACGAAGCCGTTGCGCGCCCACGGACGTCGGATCCAGACGATTGATGCTTCCCCGATTGGCGCCACCGACAGTGAGTTTTTCTTCGTTGGCACCGACCCACAGGACGCCCTCTGCGTCCCGGTGCAGCGCGTAAACGACGTTGCCCCCCAACCCGTCCGCAGTGGTGAAGGTGATGAAATTTGTCCCGTCGAAGCGGGAAAGGCCCCCGCCTTCCGTGCCAATCCACATCACGCCGGAAGGTTCAATCAGCAGGCGGGACAGGTTGGAATGTCCCAAGCCATCCGCCGGGCCGTAGTGCGTGAAGGTGCGTTCGTCAAAGCGCGCCAAGCCGCGGCCGTCCGAGGCCAGCCACAGCGTCCCGGCGCGATCCCGGTAAAAGTGGTTGATGCGATTGCGCGGCAGACCGTCGGCGGTGGTGAAGTGGACCAGGGACTTGCCGTCATAACGAGTCGCGGCGCCGTCCCGGTTTCCGTGGCCGAACCAAAGCGTGCCGTCCGGGTCGGAGTGGATCGTCCGCACCTGATTGGTCGCCAGGCCATCGGCGGGGGTAAGATTGAAGAATGTGCCGTCCGAAAACCGCGCGACCCCATCACTGGTCCCGATCCAGAGCGCTCCTGAAGGGTCGCT
>JAYVWQ010000108.1:0-4465 GCA_043785945.1 Akkermansia sp. | reverse complement strand
GTGCGGGGCGGACGCATCATTGCCCGCGCCTGCAACCAGGTGGAACTGCTCAACGACGCCACCGCCCACGCCGAGATGCTCGCCATCACCCAGGCCGAGCAGGCCGTGGGTGACTGGCGGCTTAATGACTGCACCCTCTACGTGACCAAGGAGCCTTGCCCCATGTGCGCCGGGGCCTCGGTGCATGTGCGTTTTGAGCGCGTGGTCTTCGGGGTCGGCGACCCGAAGGGCGGCGCGGCCGGCGGCGCGATGAACCTGCTCCAATTCCCCACCCTCAACCACCGCTGCCAGATCACCGGGGGCGTGCGCGAGGCGGAAGGCCGCGAACTGCTCCGCCTTTTTTTCCAGCAACAACGCGCCAAGGACAAATCTGGCCACGGTCCCGAGGACTAAGTCAGACGCAACTCAAGGGTGTTGCTCCCTACCGGCGCGCCGCTCCGCCCTCCCGAAGTTGTTCACAAGTCCGTCGCCAAATTGTGCCGAACCCCGCCTTGCCCCGCCATTCAAGCCTGATAACCTGAGCACAGTTCGTGCTATGAACCCCAACGTGTTGAGGCCGTCACCAAACGAATCAGGGCTGGAACAGCTTAGAAACCCCATGTTTCAGATGCTCCCAAGGGTGTTCATCCTCTGGGGCGGGCTGACCCTGGCACGGCTGGCCCCACTGGGCGCAGTTCCGACGGTGGCGAAAAAAACTGACCGCCTGAACAATTCGCACCAGCCGGCCTCCCTCGGTTCGCCTGAGCCTTAGACTGCGTTCCGAGCGTGACCCACTAAAACACATGACCAATACCCCGATGCGATGGAAGACGTGGCCGAAGTGTTTCGCACCCCAGCGGAGCCGGGCCTTCACCCTGATCGAGCTGCTCGTGGTCATCGCCATCATTGCCATTCTCGCGGCGCTGCTCCTGCCCGCTTTGGCCAAGGCGAAGGAGAAGGCCAAGCGAATCGACTGCCTCAATAATCAGCGTCAGTGGGCGCTGGCTAATCATATTTATTCCTCGGACAGTGACGATACTTTGCCCACGGACGGGATGTGTGGAAAACCTGGTGCCACGCTGGGACAATACGGAACCGTTCAGACCATGGCTGATGGAACACCCACGGGGTATCCACTGGACCCGAATGCTTGGTTCAATGTCCTGGGAACTGAAGTCGGGGACAAACCGCTCTCGGCTTATTGGAGTAGTCCCGGCACTGCGAGTTTCAATGCCAACGCCGCGACGCTGCCTTTTCCGGGCGGGAATGGAAGAATCTGGAGCTGCTCTTCAGCGAAGATGAAAGCCTCGGATGGCGTTTCCGGGGGGGGGCGGTATGGATTTTTCAGCTACGCGATGAACATCGATCTGAAAAAAAAGACCGCCTCGGTCAACTACGACTACCCGGTCATGCCCCGGCTCGCGGGAATTCCCAAGCCTTCGTCCACCGTTCTGTTGTTCGACAACGTCTTTAATCCCAAGACTGAGATCGTAAACGGCTCGCCTCAGTTCAATTCAGTGAATCCGGCCAACCGCTACCGCAGTTTTGCCAACCGGCATGAGGCCGGCGGTATCATCAATTTCTTGGACGGACACGCCGCCTATTTCAAGGCCACCGTCGTGACCAACACCCCCAATGCCAGCGAGCCTTTGAACCCTGACCTGATCTGGAATGCCCCCTTCCGCGTTCTCAATCCCTGAAACCATGAATATGAAAAAGAATATCCTAGCCCTGCTCACCCTTGCTCTGAGCTTGCTGCATGTGCGCAGCGAGAACGTCTTGAGCGACTCGTTCAGCTATTCCAATGGGCCGATTGTCGGGGCCTTTGGTTCACCTTGGATCAATAACTCCGGGGCCACTCCGATGCTGGCCACGAACTCAAGTTTGGAAGTGAGTTTTAGTCGCGCGGAAGACATCGCCGCGCCTCTGAGCCGGATTATTTCCACCAACGCATTCGACACGGCGGCCTATGCCAGTTTCAGCGTGCGCTTCTTGGCCCTGCCCAGCACGGGTGGCACTTATTTTGCCCACTTCACCGGAGCCACGATCAACTCGGCCTACCGCGCTCGTGTTTGGGCCACGATTACCAACGCGGCGCTGGGGAAATTCCGGTTTAGCATTGCCAACAATTCTCTCGGCAGTGCCAACTCAGCCCTCTGGCCGAGCGATCTGGACACGAATGTGACCTACAAAGTCGTCACCCGATACGACTTGGTTTCGGGCCTGAGCAAACTCTGGATCAATCCCACCGTTGAAACTGATCCGTCGGTGACTGGCACAGACGCGGTGGTTTCTGCCGACATCGTTTATTTTGGCTTTCGCCAATCGTCGGGCGAGGGCGTCAGCCGCGTCGATGATTTGCGGGTCGGCACCACCTTCAATGATGTCGCTGGACCCAATGCGCCGCCGACGATTTCCAGCATCAGCGCGATTAATGTTCCTGTGAATGGTTCCGCCGGACCGATTGCTTTTGCCATTGGTGATTCCGAAACCCCGGCCAACGCCCTCGTCCTCTCCCGCACTTCATCCAATCAGGCACTGCTCCCGACCAACAACATCGTCTTCGGGGGCAGCGGCACGACCCGCACTTTTACGATTACTCCCCTACCCGGACAGGAAGGTGTCAGCACGGTGGGAATCATTGTGACCGATGGCGATGGAGCCACTGCCAGCCGCACGTTCACGGTGACTGTGGGCGCGCCTTCAATTTCCAACATTGGCAACCAAGTCACGCCGACCAATGTGACGCTGACCGGCGTGGCCTTCACCGTGACGGATGCGGAAACGCCGAACAGTCTCATCGTCACCGCGACGTCTACGAACACGGCCTTGATTCCCAATGCGAACATCGTGGTGAATGGGACCGGGGCCAGCCGCACACTCACCATCACGCCCACTGCCAGCCAGGCCGGTCTGACGCTCATCACTGTGACCGTGAGCGACGGCACTCAGACGGCCAGCGACACGTTTCTCGTGACGGTGTTTCCGTTGCTGGGGGTGTTGATCAACGAGCCGTTCACTTACGCCGACGACACCCACATTGCCGACGGGAGCACGGCATGGATTCACCACAGCGGGGCGAATTTTGGTGAAACGCTGGTTAATGGCGGCGCTGTTTCCATCACTCAAACGAATGATGAGGACTTCAACCGCGAATTCGCCCCGACGCTTCTCCCGCCGGAGAGCGGGGTTATTCTCTACGCCAGCTTCAAGGTGAACTTCTCCGCGCTGCCCACGTCCAGCGGCAGTTACTTCGCCCACTACAAGGATACGGGCGCGCTCAACTTCAGGGGGCGCGTATTTTCCAGTTCGCAAGGTGCCGCCGCCGGCAAATTTCGGTTGGGAGTTGCGAACACCGCCGGCAGCATTGGTACGAACGGTTTGCACCCCACTTTCCTGGACACGAACGTCACCTACGCGGTCGTGACCCGCTACAACGTCGGGACGGACGAGACAACTCTTTGGATCAATCCGGCCTCCGAAGCCAGTCCGAGCGTGACCGCCACGGATACCGCGACGCCCATCATGGTCGATTCCTTTGCCCTGCGCCAAACCGGCGGTATTGGAATCTTCTCGCTTGATGATTTGAAGATCGGCACTGCGTTCACGGACGTGTCTGTTGTCGCCGCCAGTTACTCCCTCATCGTGGCCCGCACCGGCAGCGATGTCGTCGTGTCCTGGCCTACGGCGGCGAGCGGCTTCACCTTGCAGTCCTGTGACAGCCTCACCACCACCAACTGGCAGAACGTGGCCGGCTCGCCCGTGGTCGTAGGCAGTAATAATTATGTGACCAACTCCGCCCCGAGCGGTAACGCGTTCTTCCGCTTGAAGAACTGAGTTCAGGTTTCTCGGCAGTGAAGGGGCCGGCGGCGCGGATTTTCCCGCGCTGACCGGCCGGTTTGTTTTTCGCGTGTGTATCTCGCCAGCCTCGCCAAACGCGCCGCGCTGTTTTACCTTCGCCCCCGTGAACGCCGAATCTCAACTCCTGGCCCGCTGCCTGCGCGGCGAGGCGGACGCATGGGATGATTTGTTCGACCGGCATTACGCGGCGGCGGGGCGTTTTATTTTTCAGGTCAGTTCCAGCTTCACGGCCGAGGATGTGGAGGAGATTTCGCAGGAAACTTTTTTCACCGTCATCAAGAGCCTGGGCAGCTTCCAGGGGAACTGCCAGTTCCAGACGTGGCTCTTCCGCATCGCGGCGAACAAGGCGCACGATTACATCCAGAAGCAGCGCGCCGCCAAGCGCGGCGGGGGGCAGAAGACGCTCTCGCTCAACGCCCCTTTGAACGGTGAGGAGTTGGACGGCTTCACGCTCGATCCGCCCAGCCCGGCGCCGGGACCGGACGGCGTGCTGGTGCGCCGGGAGGACGCCGGACTGATCACGCGTGCGTTGGCGGAACTGGGCGGGCCGTGTCAGGAAGTGATCGAGCTGCGCTACTTCGCCGACCTGAGCTACGAGGAGATCGCGGCAGAGTTGCAGCTTAAC
>JAYVWQ010000107.1:0-2563 GCA_043785945.1 Akkermansia sp. | reverse complement strand
GTGAACTCCTCATCCCGCCCCGGCGCGGTCATGGTGATCTTCAACATGAAGCGGTCCTTCTGCGCCTCAGGCAGCGGGTAAGTGCCCTCGTACTCAATCGGATTCTGCGTGGCGAACACGGTGAAGTTGTCCGGCAGCGCATGCGTCTCGCGGTCGATGGTCACGAGCTTTTCCTGCATGGCTTGGAGGAGTGCGGATTGCGTCTTGGCCGGCGCGCGGTTGATTTCATCGGCCAGCAGGAACGAGGTGAAGATGGGGCCGCGGATCAAATTGAACTCGTTGCGTTGCAGGTTGAAGACGTTCGTGCCCGTGATGTCCGTGGGCATGAGGTCGGGCGTGAACTGGATGCGCGAGAACTCCGCGCCGAGTACTTGCGCGAGCGTGCGGACGAGCAGTGTCTTGGCCACGCCGGGCACGCCTTCGATGAGCGCGTGCTGTCCGGTGAAGATGGCGATGAGCGCGCGGTCCACCACGTCGGCCTGGCCGATGATGACTTTGGCGACTTCGTGCCGCGCCTGGGTGAGTACTTCTTTGAGTCGTTCGGGGTTGGTCATATTTTTAATTTCAAATGACGAATGACGAATGACGAATGAGAGAAAAAGACAGTCTGCGTTGTCGTCGGGTTATTCTTCATAGGCAATTCACATCACGTCTTCCGGTTCAAAATTCCTGCAATCTCCCGGTACGTCTCCACCACGTTCGGATTCTCCGTCGCGTTGTAGGCTTCGACCACGGCGCGGATGCGTTCGCGGCGCGGGGCAGTGGAACGCGCATCGAGACGAGTGGACTTGTGCCATTCGTCGAGGGTGGTTTGCAGCAAATCCTTGGGAGCGATGCTGCGGCGGAGCAGGTTGACGAAGCCGGCGGCGGATTCGCGTCCGGTCACGGGTGCGGTCAGGGGAGATTCATCGCGGCGCGGGATGAAGCTCACGGAATTTTTCCACAGGAACAGCGCGGCGAGGGCGAACAGCGCGAGGACGCCGCCGTGCAGCTTGTAACGACGCGCCAGGGTCGCCACGCCGGATTGTTCCTGCACGCCGAGATGGGTCTCGTCGAAGAGAATTTCCCGGCTCGGCCCGGCGAGCCAGGTGAGCAGATCGGTGTGGCGTTCCTTCTGCATGGCCTCGTTGCTGGTGAAGAAAGAATCGGTGGCAAGCACGAGACTGCCCTTTCCAATTTGCCGTTCGACCATCACCGGGTCACTGCCGCGCGCGTAGAGGACGCGCCAGGAAAAATCCAAGTTCGTGATCACGAGTGCGCTGCGCCAGAGCAGATTCGTGGGCAGGGGCGCGGGTGAAATGAGCGTGGCCGGGACGGGGGCGAAGAGGCGTCCGTCGCGCGAGGTGGGGATGTAGCCGAGGCTGAAGCCCCATTTCTGGCTGAGCTTCACGGTGTCGCGCTGCGCTTCCTCGTCGCGCAGTGGGTTCTTGAAGGCGGCGCGGTTGGTCATCACCGCCGAGGAGAAAAAGCGCGGCTTGTTCAGCTCGGGATAAATGGTGATGACGATGCGCCCGCCGTTGCGCAGGAAGGCATCGAGCGTCTTGAACTCATCCGACTCCGCGTCGAGTTCGTTCCAAGGCAGACCGAAGATGAAGAGCGTGGTGTCGCGTCCGCCGGGCAGTTTGTTGATGTCACCGATATGCCGGTGGACGCGTGCGGCGCTGAGCTGCGCGAGGCTGTCGTAGTAAATTTTGCCGCCCAGTGGATCGGCGCGCAGTGAGGAGTAATGCGGATAGACATCGCCGGCGGCGAAACGCAGTTGGAACAACTGAAGCAGCCCGTAGCCGAAGGCGGCTAGCAGTCCGAAGAGTGCGAGCAGGAGCAGGGCGCGGCGGTTCAACATGACTTGATCCTCTCCACGTTGAGCCGGAACTGCTGGAGCAGATCGGCGCTGATGTCGTGCTCGCCATACCACACGCGGTCGAAGACGGAGACGTTCTCGGAAAAAGTTTTGGTGAGCGCGGGCAGAGCGTGACTGCGGCGCAGCAACTCGCGTTCGTAATCACGGTTGCTCTTGGACCGGGCGATGCTGAGCAGGCTGCGCGCCGCAAGATGCGCGAGGCTGGCCAGATAAAAAGCGCGCATGGCCAGCCGCAAATCACCGCGCTCGATCAGCTCCAGCGCGAGCCGGCTCCAGCCGTCCTCGGGCAGTTCGTCGCCGGACACGTCGTCACTGGTCAGATCAGGTACGGCGGCGGAAGGCGTGGCTTCCATCTCGGCGTGCCGGGCGCGCGAACGCGAGCGCCAGAGCAGCCACACTAAGACGAACACGATGATCAGGACGACCGCGATGAGGATGTAAATGAGTCCGTGGGCGGAGAAGGAAAAATTGCCGGGCAGGCCGGTCTTGCCGGGGCGGAGTTTTTTGAAAAGTTTGTCGAACCAATCCCCGATGGAGTCGGCGGTGGCGCGGAGCCACTCACGGAGGCGCTGCCGCAGCGAGGATTCCTCTTTCGCCTCGGGCTTGGGGCGCGCGGCCCGCCAAGTGTATTCAGGACGCTGCAACACTTCGTCGATGGAGCGGTCGAGTTCGGCGGCGCGCGGCGCGGCTTGGGCGGCGGCG
>JAYVWQ010000106.1:0-5657 GCA_043785945.1 Akkermansia sp. | reverse complement strand
GGCTACCTTCTCTGCGGCCTGAACGGCGAAACCCAGCGCGACGACGGTCGCCGCGAGCGCGGCGGGAAGTGAAATGAGCTTGGGCATGGTCGCTGGGAGTGAATCCAACACCGCCCGCCACCGGGAGCCAACACTTGTTCCTCGCCGGCTACGAAGGTTGATCGACACGCTGTTTCAGCCGAATCCGCACCATCAGATCATTCAACGCCTGTCGTGTCGCTTCGTCCGGTGCTTCCGGCAATGCGCTGGCGTCGTGGGCGGCCTGGAGTTCGGCGCGGAGCCGCTGGTATTCTGTCTCGTGGAAGGCGATGTCTGCGTCGGTCAACGTTGTGTTCTCGCCCTTGGTCTTCCGCTCGATCAGCTCGCCGATGTAGGGCAGGCGGAAGTCCTGGTTGAGCGTGACCAGGTTCGCCTCGATCACGCCGGTCCGCATCAGGTGGATGCCGGTCAGCAGCACTCGATAGACGTAGAGCAACGGTTTCACCCGGCGCGGCGACTCCTTGAGGAACAGCTTCCACTGCGTCTCGGCGAACCCGAAGTAATGGTGCGAATGGTGCCGGGTGATCACGCCCGTAGCCGCCGACGTGAGGAGGCGGACATCTCCATCGGCTCCTGAATCCGCCTCGTCATCTCGGCTGCTACCGAGAGCGAGATTCGGACAACAGATCGCCTTCAGCTCCGCGTGTTCCGGCGTGGTCTGGACGATCAACGGCGAGAAGAGCTGCTCCAACACGTAACCGTTCTTCTTCAGGAGCAGGCCGAAGAACTTCCGCACATCGTGCGAGACAATGTCCATCTCCAGCGGGCCATCGTGGTAGGGCGCGTCAGTCCCCTGCGCGCCGCCCGTCTGGTCCCCGTGTCCGGCGCGCACGGAGTGACGCGCCCCACCTTCTGAAGGGTCGAGAGGTGGAACCATCATCTCCTGCTCCACCGTCTCGTCCTGGACCTCCAATCCGACGACGCGCTCCAACGGCAACACATGCGCCCCGCGCAGATCGAAGTCCGAGTCGGGAGACGGGAACCCGTAGAGATGCGCCCCGCTGATCGTGGCGAAGAGCAGCGGATACGGCTGGGCCGCGACGATGCGATGGAGGCGTGGGTCGATGGTCATGCATTTTTCATCTTTATCCAGAGATGGCGAATCCGGATATCGGAGACAATTTTTCCTCCACTTCTTGGATGGGACGACCAGGCAAACGCGAGCCCAGCGCCCTTGTCTGACGTGAACTGCGAAAGTTTTTCGGCAGATGACCATTTCTCACCGTCAAAACTGAGAGTTCCTTCCAGTTCTTGAATCCATCGGTTGATCAGCTTTAACCAGTTGGCAGGTTCGTCTTCCTGAATGTAGCCGACCATAGCGACGAGGCCGTGAGCGGCTCCATGAAGTCCCAGTTTGAATCGCTGAATGCCGCCAGACTTGGATTCACCTCCAGTTACGTATTCACGCGCACGGCTGCGCTCGTTGCGTGGCGGAGGGAGTCGCTTGCCCTCGAAGACAATGATTGGATCGTATTTGGTGCAGTATCGTTCGCCGACGAACTGCGCCTTTCTTGGCAACGCGGAAAAATCGACACGGCGATTGGCGGTTTGCTTCTCCTCATGGTGGAAGTGAACCATCGCGAATCGTTCGCTCGCGGCCACATTGAGATATTTGCACAGTTGAGCGTTGAGGCGCTCTTCCGATGTTTCCGCGCCGCGTTCCGGATCATCCCGCCAGTCTGGAAGTTCCGCCTGAACAAAGCGCAATGTCTGTTCATCAAGGGTGCCGCATTGCAGGCCCTTGGTGACTCGCCCGCTGCTTGTTCCTCCCTTGGAAATTCGCCGGCTCATCAATAACCCTGCTCGCGCAAGTCGGTGAGCGTCTCGTCGGCGTCGCGGATGGCCGTCGAGCGAATCCAGTAACGGAGCCGGTCTGGTTTCACGATCAGGATTGTGTTCGCTTCGTAGAAGCGGAGCACGCGCACGGCGCGGAGCGCTTCGCCTTGGCGGGAATAAACCAGACTCCGCAGGTTCAGCTTCCAGTCAGCAGGCCAACGAAGCTCTGGCGCATCGCCAAAACAGAATGTTTGGCAAGCAAGCCCATCGAAAGTGAACGAGCGGGTGGCGCGCAGGTTGGAATAAACGCTGCCGAGCAGTCTAACGAAGAGCGCAGAGTATTCTCCGAGTTGCGCGGGCGACACGGCATCACGAAGCAGACGGGAATTCTGCCCGCGCCTGACATACTCAGCTACGTATTCTACGACTTCATCGCAAAGAGCTTTCTCCCAGAAACTCAATTGAAGGCTGTCGTCATTTTCGGGCCAAGGGAGAGCATCAAAGTCTCGTTTCATGGGAACGGTTGATTTCCCAAGAAGAGCCTGGCTACCAAGAAGCAAACAAAGTGGGCGTAGAACTTCTCGATGAGCCAAAAACCGATCGTAAAACCGTCGAAGTTTTTTTCCCTCCGACAAAGGGGACGAAATGCCCACGATGTTGGCTTTGTATGCCAAAAATCCTTTGCGACGAAACACGCAGGGAAGTGAATCGAGCTCCCGAATCATTACAATCGGCGCGGTGTATCTCGCTTCAGCGTAAGCAGAGCGGAACTTGGTTTCCGTCACGTCTGTTATCTGAGACTCGTCGATTCCCTTTTCAGTGAATGCCGAGGTCGGCAAAAAAGGTTTGCCGGTGAGCCAGGGAGCCGGTTCTCGTCTTCCTGTTTTGGCAGCAACGAAACCTTCGCCGTAGTCCCACTTTTGATCCTCAACAAATTCGCGTAGCGTTTGCATCGCGGCGAAACGTTCCGTCAACTGCTGCAAGCGCCCCCCGCCAAGCAAGTTCACCCGCCACACCCAGTCATGCTGTTCTGCTACTCGTTGGGGAACTGCGTGGCAGTCGTAATGATCTAGTTCAAACCCCAGCCGCTCATGCACGCTGACGGTGCGGCGAAAGGTGTAGTGAGCGATGGAATGATCCGGCTTCGGTTTTCTTCGCGTAGCCAGCACGGCGACCGTCTTCGGATCTTTGCCGTCGTAAAGTTTGCGGATGGAGCAGAAGTCGAGCACGGCATCGACCCGGTTGTTTATGATGAAATTTCTGCGAAACGCGCTCATCTTTGCGTTCGCGTTGTAGAGAAAACCATGTGGCTGGATGAGGCACATTAGCCCTCCATCCTTGAGCAATTTCATTGAATCGCTTGCGACGCGATATGCCACCTGATTGTCAGGCACTTCATCTGAGTCTTCCGTATCATCGTCCCCAGTCTGCTCGGCAGCCTCGTTGGACGGTGACAGAAACGGCGGATTGCCCACGATGGTCGAGAAGCCACCTTTTCCGCCTTGCGTGCGCAGCGTAGTGAGGTGCGTGAAGAAGTCTCCCGACAAAAGATTGGAGCCTTCGAGCTTGTCGAACCGCAACTCGCGCCAAATCACATTGGGCTGGAGAGCATCGCACACCGCGAGGGCCAAACTGAACGCGGTCAGATGCACCGCTTCCTCCTGCAACTCCACGCCGAATATGCTGCGCTTGAGAATCCCTTTCAGCGTTTCCACGTCCGGCCGCCGCCAGTCGTGGCGGCTCTGCCAATGGTGCACCAAACGGCGGAATGCCCCGACGAGGAACACGCCGGAGCCGCAGGTTGGGTCGAGCACCTTCTCTTTGCCGGAAAGGCGGGCGTAGGGCATCGCGTAATCCAAGATCAGGCTGGCCAAGAACGGTGGAGTGAAGACGGCACCTTTCCCCGGCTGGGCGAAGCGTTGATAAAGATGGCTGAGCACTTCCACTGGGATGTGCTCGAAGGAATGGGTGGCCCACAAATAGCGCTGAGCCTTAATGGTGCGTGCTTCGACCAACTCGGCGAATCTTCGCAGTTCACTTGTGGTCAGTTGGTGTCGATCAGTTTCACCGAGACAGAACACATCTCCGTTGAACTTGTTCTCCAACGCCGTCAGCAGCGAACGAACATCTTCTGGTGATCCTTCTTGAAGCACGGCGAAGAAAGTGCGGCTGCCCTTGCAGAAGTGACCAAACCAGCCATCGGGAAACACGTTTCGGTCTTCGAGATACTTAATGAGCACCACCAGCAAGAGCAGTCGGCGGAGCACCGGATTCTTTTCGCCTTCAAGTTCGGCATCGGTTTCGACCACAGCTTGAATGAGTCGCCGATGTGCGGCCTTTTCGGCTACGGCAAGTTTCGCGTTCTCTTCGTTTTCCCAAAACGTTCCAGTGCTCAGGCGGGCCGCAGAAAATCTCTCTCGCAGACTTTGGAGCGCATCGGAAATTCGGCCGGCAGTATCGATGGTCTCTGCCGGGTCATATTCAAGAGTGTCCCCTTTCTTCCAAAAATCCGGGCCGCGCGCGCAACTCAACACATCCACTCGCGTCTGCCAGCCGACGTAGAGCAGCGGCGCAGCGCCGTTCCACCAGAGCTTTTGGTGAATGCCGGCCAGTTCACGCTCACTGAAGCGGCTATCGTGATTGTCAATGACGTAGGCAGCAACTTGGGATGAACGTGCGTCTGAGAACCGGCGAAAGAAAACGTGGTCGATATCACCTATTGCGTCTGCTCGGCGCACGGCTGCTTCTTCGTCCACGCTGAGTCCCGCCCGCTTTCCTCGAACGGATACCAGTCCAGGAAAGGATTTTCCGGACTCAGCACCAAGATTCAGAACATTTAGAGCGGACGACATGACGACAGCCAATGAACTAGCGGTTCAGTCGGGCGGAAACAAGATCAGGTTCGCGCCTCAACCAGGTGTGGCGCCAACACTGCGGACATTGGTCATTTGCCTCCTAGCTTTGATCAGAAACCCGTTCGCCGCCTCGTAGTCCGGCCGTTCGGGGAGCTTGGTTGCAGCGAGGGCGTGTTCGAAGTCGCGGTGAAGTTCCTGGCGCCAGGCGTCCACTTCGGGCCAGTCCAGCTCGCCGCGTTTAACGGTGAGGAGGCGGTCGCGGTGGGCTTCGACGCGGACGGGCACGCGGCCTTCGCGCAACGTGGCCGCACCGGTCAGGAGCAGGCGCAGGAGGTGCATGGCGTGTTTCCATCGAACCTCGCCGTGGTTGCGCCGGTCCTGTTCGATCTTCTTGAACTGGCTCAGGGCATAGCCGTTGAAGGTCTGGAAGATCATCTGACTGAGGAACTGCTGGCGCAGGGCCAACAGTTCCGCGCCCAGGTCGGTGACTTTCTCGACGAGGGGCGAGTAGAGGCATTCGAGGATGTTGGGGTTGGCCTTGAGGGCCATGATGAGGAACTTCTGGAGTTCCCAGACGCACCATTGGCCGGTGTTGTCCTCAAACTGTTCGGGCGCGCCGAAGAGGGACCATTGCAGGTCGGCGGGCGCAAGGTAGATGCCGCGGCGGTCGGTGTCGGAGTCGTCGGTGTCCAGCCCGTAGGCCCGCGAGCCGACCACACAGCGATAGATGACAAACTGTTCGAGGTCGAAGCCGGGGTCCGGCGCTCCGAGGCGGTCCTTGAAGTGTTTGAGGACGTCGAACTGGGAGCGCTCCAGCGCCGACTCGAAGCCGTCCGGGAAGCGCACGAGGAACTTCTCCCCAAGCACGGCGGGCGTTCGGGTGATGACGCCCACCGCGCCGCGCGGATGCACGAGCGAGTTGTTCGGTCCCCGGATCTCGATCAACGAAACGATCTGGGTGCCGGCGGAAGGATTGAGGATCGGCGC
>JAYVWQ010000105.1:0-6367 GCA_043785945.1 Akkermansia sp. | reverse complement strand
TCACGTCATGGTCCTGCTCATCGACGAGCGCCCCGAGGAAGTGACCGACTTCCAGCGATCGGTGAAGGCGGAAGTCGTGGCCTCCTCGAACGATCAGGAACTGGAAACGCATGTGCGCCTTTCGCGCTTCATGATCGAACGCTGCCGCCGCGAAGTCGAGGCGGGCAAGGATGTCTTCGTGTTGCTTGATTCATTGACCCGCGTGGCCCGCGCCTACAACTCCGTGCATGGCGGCAGCGGTCGCACCATGACCGGCGGCGTCGATGCGCGCGCCTTGGAAATTCCGCGCAAGATGTTCGCCTCCGCCCGCAAGATCGAGCACGGCGGCTCGCTGACCATCCTTGCCACCGCGCTGGTCGATACCGGTTCGCGCATGGATGAGCTGATTTTTCAGGAGTTCAAGGGCACCGGCAACATGGAGTTGGTCCTCGACCGCAAGCTCTCCGACCGCCGCTTATATCCAGCCATCGACATTCCCAAGAGCGGCACGCGCAAGGAGGAAAAACTCTTCGCGGCCAAGAACGTCGAGGCCATCCGCAAGCTGCGCCGCATGATGGTCGATCTGAATCCCGTCGAAGCGATGGAGACGCTCCTCGCCGCACTGCGGAAGCACAAGACGAACGACGAGTTGCTGGCCAAGCTGCTCTGATTCTGGTCGCTGATTTTTTCGCCACGGCTCCGTGTTCGCACGGGGCCGTTTTTGTTTGCGGGAACTTGCATGAATGAGTGCGGAAAGGGCAGCGTCACGAACAGCTCATTTATGTATCGCTTCACTTCGCATCGCCCGTTCGTGATCATTCACGGCCCACTGGTCTTTCTGCTCGCGCTTCTCTTCGGAATTTTTCTGTCCCCGGCCCAAGCGCAAAACGAACCGGAGAAACAGAAGGAGGGCGACTGGGTGGATGCGCGCTGGAACCGCACCGACCTCGGAAGATTTCACAGCGCGGTGCTGGCTTGGCCGGACGTGAAGATCGCCAAGGGCTGCGCGGTGCGCCTCGGCACGAACGGCGCGGCCTCCGTGGCCTATGACCTCGCGCAGGCGAGCTGCCGAGCGGGCTGGACGGGCGGCTTTCTGAAGTTTGAACCGGGTCGCTACGGATTGATTGGCGCGCCGCATCCCGGCGGGGAATTTTTTTTCTCCGCTCCGCCGCTGGCCTGGGGTGCGGCGACGGTGAAGTGGCACGGGCTGCACACGAGCGGCGAACGCGTGGTGCTGGATTACGAGGTCGCGGGCACGCGCGTCTTGGAATCGCCGTGGTGGGAAGGCTCCGGGAGTTGGGGGGCTTTTACACGGACTTTGGAAATCACCGACGGTCGTGGACTCCCCACTCAGGCTTTGCTCTCCGGTGCAGGTCGCACCTTTGAAGTGATGACCGAGCCGGGCCTTTCCATCGCCACCCTTGTCGGAGCCACCAACACCCTGGCCGTGGCCGTAACCGGTGACGCGGGCGCGAAGTTCGTGTTCACCAATGCCACCCTGCAACTTGTCTGGCCCACCAACACGGCCGCGCGCCGCGTGAAAATTTTCATCGCCCGTGTGACCGGCGCGGAATTGCCGGAGTTTGAAAAACTCGCCCGCGCTTCCGCTGCACCCGCCGACCTCGTCGCTCTGGCGCAGCCCTCCGCGCCCGTTTGGTCGCCGCTCACCACGCGCGGTCAGCGCGGCTTCGGCCGCGAGGCCTACGTCGTGGACACGCTCACCGTGCCTTATGAGAATCCCTGGCACGCGCTCTTCTTCACCTCGGGCGTGGACTTCCTGCCCAATGGCGATGCGGCCGTCTGCACCATTCACGGCGATGTGTGGCTGGTCAGCGGCATTGATGACAAGCTGGAGAAACTCACCTGGCGACGCTTCGCCACCGGCCTGCATCAACCGCTCGGACTGCGGGTGCGTGACGGGAAAATCTATGTGCTCGGACGCGATCAAATCACCCGCCTGCAGGACGAGAACGGCGATGGCGCGGCGGATTTCTACGAAAACTTTTTCAACGGCATCGCCACTTCCACCGGTGGCCACGACTACGTGACCAGCCTGGATGCAGACGCTGCCGGGAATTTCTATTACGTCGATCCTCAAGGCGCACATCGCGTCTCCGCCAATGGAACGAAGTTTGAAACCATCGCGGCAGGCTGGCGCAACCCCAACGGCCTCGGTATTTCGCCCGATGGAAAAATTCTGACCATCGCGCCGCAGGAGGGAAACTGGACACCCTCCAGCGCCATCTGCGAAGCGCGTCCGGGCGGCTGGTATGGCTACGGCGGGCCGCGCGTGACGCCCGGGCGCCCGCTGGGCTACGACGCGCCGCTCTGCTGGATTCCCCACGCGGTGGACAACTCCAGCGGCAGTCAACTCTGGGTCACGAGTGATCGCTGGGGACCGGCGGCGGGGCACTTTGTCCATTTCTCCTTTGGCCGTTGCTCGGAGTTTCTCGTGCTGCGCGAAGTGGTTGACGGCACGGCGCAGGGGGCCGTCACGCCGCTGCCCGGACGTTTCCTCAGCGGCGCGATGCGCGGCGCTTTTCATCCGCGCGACGGGCAACTCTACGTTGTCGGCTCGCGCGGCTGGCAGACCAGCGCCTTGCGCGACGGCTGCCTGCAACGTGTCCGCTACACCGGTGCGACGGCGGTGTTCCCGGTGGAATTCCACGCGCACACCAACGGTCTGCGCCTAATCTTTTCCGCACCCCTCGACCGCGCGGCGGTGGCAGACCCCGGCGCGTACGCCGTCTCCGTGTGGAATTATCGCTACGCCGAACGCTACGGTTCAAAAGATTGGTCGCCCAGTGCGCCGAACAAGGAAGGTCGCGACACGCTCGAAGTGAAATCCGTCCGAATGCTGGCCGATGGTCGCGGCGTCTTCCTGGAAATCCCCGCGCTCCAACCCGTCATGCAGTTCGAGGTGAAGTACAGCGTGAAGTCCGCCGACCAGACCAGCGTGCGCAATTCACTTTGGGGCAGCATCCACAAACTCGGGGCGGCGTGGTAGCGGTGGTCGCAGCGCGATAAGTTGCACCGCTTCTGCACTATTGATCTGCGACCAGATATGCTGCCTGCTTTGCGCCGTAAAATCATGAAAGCGATTCAGCTCGAACAACCGAAGCACTTCCGCGCGATGCAGATCTCCGAACCTGCTGCGCCCGGTCCCGGCGAGGCGCTGCTGCGGGTCCATCGCGTCGGTATTTGCGGCACCGACCTCTCCGGGTTTCTCGGCAAGATGCCCTTCTTCAGCTACCCGCGCATTCCGGGCCACGAGCTGGGCGTTGAAGTGCTGGCGGTCGGCGCGGGCGTCATGAATGTGCAGCCCGGCGACCGTTGCTCCGTGGAGCCATACATCAACTGCGGCCATTGCTACTCCTGCCGGCGCGGCCACACCAACTGTTGCGAGACCAACCAAACCCTCGGCGTGATGTGCGATGGCGGCCTGTGCGAACGACTCGTTCTGCCCGCGCGCAAGTTGCACGTCTCCGCTAAACTGACCTTCGATCAGCTCGCCCTCGTGGAGACCCTGGCCATCGGGTGTCATGCGGTGAATCGCGGCGAGCCGAAGCCCGGCGAGCACGTCCTCATCATCGGGGCCGGGCCGATTGGCTTGTCCGCCGTGGAATTCGCGCGGCTCTCCGGCGCCAAGACTATCGTCATGGACATGAACGAACAGCGTCTCGCCTTCGTGCGTGAGAAGATGGGCGTGCCCGACACCATTTTCACGCGGGGCGACGGCGAGGAAATAAAGCGGCTCGGCGAATTGACCAACGGCCAGCTCGCCGATGTGGTGGTGGACGCCACGGGCAGCAACAAGTCCATGGCCCAGGCGCTGAATTACTGCGCCTTTCGCGGACGGCTCGTTTACGTCGGCATCACCCAGAATGAGATCAGTTTCCCCCACGCGCCCGCGCTCCATCGCCGCGAGCTGGACATCCGCGCCAGCCGCAACGCGCTGCCCGGCGACTTCGCGCGCATCATCAAACTGATCGAGGATGGCTCCATCAACACCCAGCCGTGGATCACCCATCGCGCCGCGTTCGACGACATGATCGAAGCCTTCCCGAGCTGGACCCAGCCGGAGACCGGGGTGATCAAGGCGATGGTGGCCTTGTGAATGGAGGGCGGGGAAAATGACGAATGACGAATGACGAATGGCCGGGGCGCGGCTTTTTCTGAAATTTGGCATTTGAGATTTGGCATTTATTTCTCCGCCATGCTCTGTTGTGAGTCATGGATAATTACCGCTGGCCCCAAACTTTTCGCGAGCTGTTCAACGACGGACTGCACGCCTACCGCGCCGGACGCCGCGACGCGGCCACGATGTTCGAGGCGGGGCAGCAGGAATTCCTCGCTGGAATCGGGGCGAGCGCGGCGGAGATTTTTGATTTCGTGGAAGATAACTTTCAGGGCGGCGACCCCAGTTTTGAAACCACGCTGCTCATCACCGCTGCGCGCCGGGATTATTTCCTGACTGTGCAGCAGGGACGGCGCAACACGCAGTTCATCGACTTGGAGGCGTTGCCTAAAAAGAGCGCGGCGCTCGACGGCATCCAGTGGCTGCCGCGCATCATCGAGAAGGCGCGGGCCAAGCTGCGCGGGGAGATGCCGCCGGAGCTGATGTATGGCTGCGGCGGGGATCGCGCGTTCCTCCGCGAGCACGGGATTCATCCGGCGGATTTCCTGCGCGGAGTCTGGGCGGCGGGGGACGACATCAAAAGAATCGTGAACTTCGTGCGCGCCAGCGCAGAGCAAGGCCCGGCCGAGATGCCGCCGGTGGCGTGCCAGATTCTGCCCGGCGGTCGGGTGAAGTGCTGAGGTTTGGTGTTTCCCCCCCACCATGAAGCGACGCAATTTCATCCAAGTGGCCGGGGTTGGCGCGGCTGGCCTCCTGGCCGGATGCGCCTCCGCTCCGCCTCGCATGGAAGCGGGCGGCGCAGCTTCGGCTAAGGTGAAGAAACTTCCCGCCGGCAACGCGCCGGTCCCGGTGCCGGTGCCGCATTTCCCGACGCGCTTTCATGCCTTCGTCTGGCGCAACTGGCCGCTCGTGCCGTCGCCGCGCCTGGCAAAAGTTGCCGCGTGCCGTGCGATTGACATCGAACGCGTCGCCCGCGCGATGGGACTGGGAGCGCAGCCGCGCATCACGGAGGAGGCGCAGCGCCGCTCGCATCTCACAGTCATCCGGCGCAACTGGCACCTGCTGCCCTACGACCAGTTGCTTGTCCTGCTCGACTGGTCTCCGGAACAGCTCGCCTACACTTTGCGCGAGGACGACTTCCTTTTCATCAAGCTGGGCAGTCACAAACCCCAGTGCGAGCCGGTGCGCTGGGTGCCGCCCGAGGCCAGCATCACGGCGCGCGAAGAGGGCATGGCGCGGATCGTGCGTGAGAATTTTCCCGAGGGCGTGAATTCCCGCGAGCCGCTCTTCCATTTCGTGAAGTCCCTTTCGGCGAAGAACGCTGCCAGGCCCATCCCGGTTCCATCGCCATCCGGGCTGCGTTTGTGCTACTCGTACTTCGCGCTCTACGGCGATCCGTTGCTGGAGCCGGAGCTTGATCCTTATCCCGACGGCTACCTCGCACAGTTGGCCGCGTCGGGCGTGAATGCGGTCTGGCTCCAGGCCGTGCTGCACAAGCTCGCCCCTTTTCCGTGGCAGCCGGAGCTGAGCGCGCGACACGAGGCGCGCTTGAAAAATCTCTGCCAGTTGGCCGCGCGCGCGCGTCGTCACGGCCTCGCGGTCTATCTCTATTTGAACGAGCCGCGCTCCATGCCGCTGGCGTTCTTCGAGTCGCACGCGGAGTTGAAAGGTGTGGTGCAAGGCGACCACGCCACGCTTTGCACGAGCCACGTGGAGGTTCAACAATGGATGCGAGACTCGGTGGAACTGATCTGCCGTTCTGTGCCGGCCCTCGGTGGTTTCTTCACCATCACCGCGTCGGAGAACCTGACCAACTGCTGGTCGCACGGATCGGGAGCCAATTGTCCCCGCTGCCGCCTGCGTCCTCCGGCGGAAATCATCGCCGGAGTGAACGCCATCATCGTGGAAGGCATTCGTCGCGCGCAGCCGATGGAGAAGAACTCCAACCGTCCGCCCGCGCCGCAGTTGCTCGCTTGGGACTGGGGATGGAATGACGCCTGGGCGCCGGACATCATCAGCCGTCTGCCACCTGAGTGCGCGCTGATGAGCGTGAGCGAATGGAGCCTGCCCATCGAACGCGGCGGGGTGAAGAGCACGGTCGGCGAGTATTCCATTTCCTCCATCGGCCCCGGCCCCCGCGCCCAGCGTCACTGGCAACTGGCCCGCCAGCGCGGCCTGCGCGTCATCGCCAAGATTCAGGCCAATGTCTCATGGGAACTCTCCGCCGTGCCTTACATCCCGGCGCTGGAA
>JAYVWQ010000104.1:0-5461 GCA_043785945.1 Akkermansia sp. | reverse complement strand
ACGGTGACCTACAACGGCAGCGCTGCGCAGCGCGTCGCCGCCGTGACCTACAATCACCTGAAATTCACCAAGTCCGCGGGCCTCGCCACGCTCGCGGCGGCGGCCACCGCGAACGGCCATCTGCTCCTGACGAACGGCGGCACCTTCCGCGTCAACGCGTCGTTGACCGTGGCCGGCGACGTGACGATCCAGACCAACGCGACCCTGGACCCCGGCGCTTCGTCGCTCTACGTCGGCGGCAACTGGGTCAGCCCCGGCACGTTCATCCCGAACGCAAGTCAGGTGATCTTCAACGGCACCGGCGCACAGTCCATCGGCGCGTGCAACTTCAACGGCTTCAACGTCAACAAAACCGCGGGCGTGGCGACGCTCGCGGGCAACCTCGTGATCAACACCGACGTGGACGTGTACAGCGGCACGCTCGACATGTCCACCTTCAGCATCGCGCGCGGCGCGGCGGGCGCGGTGTTGTTCCTCGGGGCCGGCACCACGTTGCGAACCGCGGCGGCGTTCCCGGCGAACTTTGCGGCCCGCACGCTCGATGCGACCAGCACGGTGGAGTACTACGGCGCCGGAACGCAATCCGTGTCCGCGGAAACCTACGGCCACCTCGTGCTCACCAACGGCGCGAGCAATGCGAAGACGCTCGCGGGCCCGACCATCGTGGCGGGAAATCTTTTCCTCGGCAGCAACGCCACGCTCGCGGCCGACACGAACTCGCTGACGCTGCAAGGGCACTGGACGAACAACGGCACGTTCAGTTCCGGCACCGGCACCGTCGTCCTGAGCGGCGCGAGCAAATCCGTGGCGGGCGCGACCACTTTCAACCACCTCACCGTGCCCGGCAGTTACACCGTGGCGAATTCCGACATTCGCGTGAACGGCAACTTCACGGTGAGCGGCACCTACGCGGCGGGGACCGGCACGCACACCTTGGACGGCGACCTCAGCAACAGCGGCTCGCTCTCCAGCAGCGGCACGACCTCGTTCAGCGGCACGCGCACCCAGACCCTCCGCATCCTCAACGCGCTGCAATCGGTTTCCACCGGCGTCATCAACTTCAACGGCACGGTGACGCCCGTGTTCAATTCCACCACGCCGCCGCAGTTCGCCAACATCAACCTCAACAACACCGGCGGCATCACGCCGAGCATCGGCTGGACGGTGTTCGGCGCGTTCAACGTGGCCAGCGGCGTCACCTTCACCGGCGGCGCGCTGACGCACACGTTTTACGGCAACTGGACCAACCAGGGCACCGTGACGAGCAGCGCCACGCTGGACTTCCGGCCGGTCAGCGCGAAGACGCTGGTGTTGAGCGGCACGTCCTTCAACAGTTCCGGCCACGTGATCTTCGGCGGCAGCGGCCAGCTCACGCTCGTCGGCGGCGCGGCGGCGTTCAACGACGTGAGTTTCGTCAACAGCCACAGCGCCGGCGTGACACCAGCCGGCAACTGGACGTTGAGCGGGAACCTCAGCATCAATGCGGGCTCCACTTTCCACGGCGGCACCGGCCTGTCGCATACCGTGGCCGGGAATTTCACGGACTTCGGGACTTTCAACGGCGGGACCTCCACCGTGATCCTGAGCGGCGTGGCGGACATCAACGGCAGCGGCCTGACCACCTTCTACCACTTGACGATTGGCGGCACCAACACGGCCCTGACGGATTTCAACGTGGCCGGCACCTTCACGCACAACGGCACGTTTGATGGCAGCGGCGTCACGGTCACGTTCAGCGGCGGTTCGGCGGGCAGCATCGCCGGCAGCGTGACGCCCGTGCCGCTCGACTTCATGGCGGTGGCCAAGAGCGCCGCGACCGTCACGCTGGCGGCCAATCTCAGCGGCCTGACGAGCCTGAATATTTCCGGGGGCACGCTCGAGGCCGGCAGCTTCACCATCGTCACCAACGGCAGCGCGGGCACCTTGAGCGTGGGCGCCGGCGCGACGCTCAAGATCGGCGGCGCCAACACGCTGCCCACGTTCGGCGCGAACAGTTTTGATCCGGCCGGCACGGTGGAATACAACGGCGCGAGCGGCCAGGCCATCGCCGCGCGCAATTACGGAAATCTCACCAGCAGTTCGAGCGGCGCGCGCACGCTGCCCGCCAGCGCCACGGTCGGCATCGCCGGAACGTTCACGCCCGGCGGCAATTCTTACACCATCACCAGCAGCACCGTGGACTTCAACGGCGCCGGCAGCCAGACCGTTGCGGCCTTCAATTACAACCATCTCACCAGCAGTTCGACCGGGGCGCGCACGCTGGCGGCGAGCGGAACGATTGGCGTTGCGGGAACTTTTACGCCCGGCGCGAACAGTTTCACGGTCAGCGGCAGCACGATGAATTTCAACGGCGCGGCGCAGACAGTTCCGGCGTTCACCTACGGAAATTTGACCACGAGCGGCAGCGGCACGAAAACTCTCGGCGGCAACGTCACCGTGGGCGGCAATCTGAATTTGTCAGCAGGCACTCTGGCCGACGGCGGTTTCATCGCGACAGTGAACGGTGACGTTGCCAATTCAGTCACCCACAGCGGCGCAGGGAAAATTTTGTTGAGCGGCGGCACGACGAACCATTTGTTGAGCGGCGGCGGGACGTTCAGCACTCTGGAGTTGAACGACACCAACGGAGCGTTGTTGAGCGCGACAAATTTGACGGTGACCAATCTGACGTTGACGGCGGGAGCGATCACCACGAGCACGAACAGAGTCATCATCCCGACGGGCGGCATCGTTGCGCGCACGAATGGATTCGTGGCCGGGTGGTTGCAGAAACCGCTCGCCACGGGCGCGCCGACCGTGACGTTTGAGGTGGGCGGGCTGACGAACTACGCGCCAGTCACTTTGCTTTTCTCCAATGTGACGGTGGCGGGCGCGGTGCTCGCGCGAACGGTCGGAACCGATCATCCCGAAATTGCGAACGCGCCCATCAACCCGACCAAAAGCGCCAATCGTTATTGGACGGTCACGAATGTCAGCGGGACGTTCAGCAGTTATCGTCCGACGTTGAATTTCACGGCGGGCGATCTGGATGCGCTGGCCAACCCCACAAACTTTCTCGTGGGCAAACTAACCAGCGCCGTCTGGACCGCGCCCGCCATTGTCACTCGCACCGCGACCAATATTCAAACCGCCAGCCTGACGACTTTTGGCGATTTTCAGGTGGGCGAAGTCGCCAATGTGGCTCCAGTGGCGGCGGGGGATGTCGTGTCGCGGGCGGGCGGCACCAGCGGCTTCAAAGTGTCGCCCACGGACCTTCTGGCCAACGACACCGACGCCAACGGTGATCCGTTGACCCTTATTTCGGTCACCAACCGCAGCGTGCAGGGAGCGGCCGTCGAACTTTTTGGTAGCTGGGTTTTCTACACGCCCACGAACGCCATCAACGTCAACGACAGCTTCACTTACACCATCAGCGACGGGCAGGGCGGGACGGCGGTCGGGACGGTTTCAGTGAACATTGTTTCGCCGACGCAAGCGCGGCAGTTGACCAGCGTGGCGGCGGGATCGGGAAGTTTTTATGGCGTGTTGAACACCGCCTATGCGGTGCAGTACGTCGATGACATGGCCTCCACCAACTGGCTGACGTTGACCAACATCACGTCGAGCGCGAGTGGTCTGGGGCAATTCACAGACCCCGGCCCGCTGCCGTCCCAACGATTTTACCGGATTGCCTATCCATGAACCCTGGCCATGAAATCCGTTGCCGGATCGCCGACTTTCCGGTCGGCGCGTCTGGCCGTTTGGAAAACCGGTGTGATGAAGCTGACCGGTGCAAGGTCGCCATGCGTACCCAATCCTTATGAAGCAGTTGCAGTTTTTAACGCTCCTCGCTGCCCTGACCCTGGCGCAGCATGCCGGCGCGGCGCTCTTTCAGTCGGGCACGCTCAACACGGCCATACCCGACAATAATTTGGCCGGCATCAGCAGCACTATCGAGATCAGCAGCGCGCCCTTCACCATCGTCACCGACGTGAACGTGCGTCTGAATATCTCCGGCGGTTACAACGGAGATTTGTACGTTTACCTGACCCATGGCGGCGCGACCGCCATTTTGCTGAACCGCATCGGCACGACCGGTGCCGGGGGCGTGCAGGGCACCTACGGTTATTCGGGCGCGGGGATGAATGTCTGGCTCGACGATTCGGCCGCCGACATCCATACCACGGCGGGCAATGGCGTTCTCTCGGGCACATACGGTGCGGATGGACGCAACGCGTCACCGAATAACTTGAGCGCGATCAACAGCGCGGGCCGCACGCACCTTCTCGATGGGTTTAACAACCAATCCCCGCTTGGTGCGTGGACCCTGTTTGTCGCCGACGCCAACGGTGGCGGGGCAGCCACGCTGAGCAGTTGGGACCTGGAAATTACCGGCGTGCCGGAACCGGTGAATGTGGTGCTCGGAATCTTTGGCGGTTTCTTCGCCCTGGTCCAGGGATGGCGCTGGTGGAAAAGGAAACCATGGGCGTTGGACGGTTCAGATCAGCCCCGATGATGTTCGTCCGAGGGTAGGGCGCGCCACTCCGTGCGCGCCGTCGTTGCCAGCATTCACCGCGCCGTACACTGGATTTTGAATGGCGATGACACCAGCAAGCTGACGACGCAAGTGACGCTGGCCACCGCCGCGCCGGCGTCCAGCGAGGTTGGCACCGGCACCATCACTGCGAGCGATGCGGACAGCCCGAACTACTCATTCACTTACGTCGCAGGCTCGCTCATGATCACGCAGTCGGTGACGACAGGCGCAGTAGTTTCTTCCGCGAATCCGGCTGTGCCCGGCGCGAGCCCCTTCACCACTCAGGCACCGGTGCGGCTTGGAGTCCACTTGGGTCAGGAACCGCGTTCGGAAAGGCACGCTTCTCTGGCAAAACCGCAGGGTAGACGCATCTAAATATCCTGTTGCGAAGCGGTTTTCATCCCTCTGACACTCATTCACCTGACTTTTTTCCATCGGCCACACTTTCCGCAGAGGGGGCTGGGAACTTGAAGTCAGGGGGATGTATGGCAGGGGAATAAACAACCTGCTTTCCCGGCTTGGTCGGCGAGGACGGCAGTCCCAGCCCCGCCGTGCAGACCATTTTCTACCCGATACCGTCGTCGGCCGCCCGGCGCTCTGGGTGTTTCCACCGTCCGCCTGAAGGAAGCCGCGCCGCAAGAGTGGATCACGTCCGGTCACGGACGAATCGTGTCCGCGATACTTCACGTTGATCGAGGGGAAGTGGCGGGCCGAATTCGTGGGTCCGGCTTGGAGCCAGACGGTTCACGGACCCTCCGCGCTTCGTGTTCAGGCTTTCCTTGCTGCGCCCGCTCCCATTTTCCAGGCAGTCCAGGGCCGCAGTGTATTGCGGTCAAAGCTTTGGTTTGTTCAGGGACTCGACTTCTGAAGCTGAATCGTCACCTCGCAAAAAGTCAGCGCGGGGAGTCCGTTCGCGCCGGCGAGCAGGGTGTCCTGACTCCACGC
>JAYVWQ010000103.1:0-8946 GCA_043785945.1 Akkermansia sp. | reverse complement strand
GCGTCGCTCCGCGCGCGGAGCGACGCGCCCTACCTTTTCCCCGTTCGCGTGGTTCGCGGTTTCCCATTCGTTCCACGCGCCGACCCGCCCGACGGGGTGCCAACCCCAGCCCCATTCAGGGGCGGCATCTTTGTAGAACCACGAACGAAGAAATTCTTGGCTCCGTAGGAGCGGCCTCGGGTCGGAAAGATGTAGCTTGGCCCAGCCATCAATGGCTGGGCTATTTTCAGCGGCCCGCTCCGACGGAGCTTGGGGTGGTGGACGGCGGGTTTCTACCAAGAGACCGCTCCGACGGAGCTTCGCGTGGCGCCTTCACGGAGCTTTTCCGCGACCCGAGGCGCGGTTCGGACCCGAAGCCGGTGCATTGGTAACTGCTTTGGGGATCACAATGGCCCCGCGCAATGGCGGCTCCGCACGACGCTGCGCCTCCCGTTCACGCGCTTTGTCTCTTTGGGCAGGAATATCCTTTGGTTCAGGGCGCGGTGGGACATCCTGTAATCCTTGCCCTTGGGTCGCAGTGGTGGCGACGACAAAGGCGACCGCGAAAAGGAACATAAGCATTCTATTCTTCATGGTGTTTCAACCGGGTTCAGACGGAAAGGTTGCGGCATCCGAAATTGTGAGACGTGGATAAGCAACTGGTTCGCTGGTACTGGCCGTGCCCCGGTTTGGTGGGCAGGTTGTGCTTGTGAGGGCGGGGGCCAGATGCGTTAATCCGGTGCCAAGTTCATCAACATGAAAACGTCATTTCAAATGCGGATCGCGCTCGTCGCGTTTTGTCTTTTATCCGCCGGCGGCACCGTTCAAGCCGCGACTCGCAACGTGAGCATGTTCGACAACGTCTTCTCGCCCGCCGTCACGAACATCAATGTGGGCGACACGGTGCGCTGGGAGAATCTGGGCTTCAATCTGCACGGCACGACCTCAGCCAGCGGGGTGTGGGATTCTGATAATTCTTTCCCCGGCGGCATGGACGTCTTCGACACCTTCAGCCACACCTTCAATGTGGCGGGAGATTTCCCCTACTACGACAGCGGCTTCTCCAGCATGACGGGTCTGGTCCGGGTGGTGAGCGCCAACACGCCGCCGACGTGCAGCATCACGAACCTGACGAACGGGGCGGTGTTCGTCGCGCCGACGAATCTGGTCCTCCGGGCCAGCGCGGCGGACCCCGGCGGCAGCGTGGCCAGCGTGCAATTCTTTGTCGGCACCAATGGCGCCGGTGCCACCGCCGCGAGTCCCTACAGCGTGGTCACGAATAATTTACCCGGCGGTGGCTACGTGCTGACGGCGGTGGCCACGGACAATCTCGGAGCCAAGGAAACCTCGGCGCCGGTGAGCATCACGGTCACGGTGCCCGTTCGTTTTGACGCGAACAAACTTCGGCTGACGGGCAACGCTCTGCCGCTGACCATTTCCACCACGCCAGGACTGAGATACGCCCTCGAAGGCTCGCTGAAAGTTTCCCCGTCGAACTGGGTGGCGTTCGCGACCAACACGGCGGCGAGCAATTTCATGACGTTCAGCAACTCAATGACCGGATTCACCAACCGTTTCTTCCGGGCGCGGCTGGTCCCGAATCCGTGAAGGGTGGCGCATGGAATTACGACCCATAAATAATCGAAACCCCTGCGCCTCCCGAGGCGTCGATTCCTTGAGCCATTAAATCAAGCCATGAACACGAACTTGACCCGCAACTTGGAAGCCGAACGCTTCGCCAGCTTCAACCGCCGCCGCTTTCTGCGCGGTCTTGGCGCGTGCCTCGCGCTGCCGGCCTTTGAAACACTTCGACCTTTGAGTGCGCTCGCGGCGGAAGCCAAGGTCGCCGCCAAACTGGCGACCACGGCCTCCGGCGTGCCGCTGCGCATGGCCTTCGTTTATTTCCCCAATGGTGCCATCCAGCCCAAGTGGTGGCCCAAGGGTGAGGGCCAGGATTTTGAATTCGCCACCACCATGCAGCCGCTCGCGAAGGTGAGGCACCAGTTGCAAATCCTCGGCGGCCTGGACCATGTCAACGCCACGGCCGGACCGGACGGCGCGGGTGATCATGCACGCGCCAGCGGCACCTTCCTGACCGGCGTGCGGGTGAAGAAGACGGCGGGTTCCGACATTCATGCCGGCATATCCATCGATCAGGTCGCGGCGAATCAAGTCGGCCACCTCACGCGTTTTCCTTCGCTGGAACTGACCTGCGACTCGGTGCGCAAATCCGGCAACTGCGACTCCGGCTATTCCTGCGCCTACCAATACAACCTGGCGTGGCGTTCGCCTACGCAGCCCGTCGCCCCGGAGCCGAATCCGCGCCTGCTTTTCGAGCGGTTGTTTGGCGCGGGTGCGCCGGGCGAGCGCGCCAAGGGACTGGCGCTCCGTCAACAGCAGCAGCGTTCCATTCTCGACTTCGTGCTCGACGACGCGCGTTCGCTGCAAGGAAAGATGGCCGCGCGCGACAAGGACAAGCTGGACGAGTACCTGACCAGCGTGCGGGAAATTGAAAAGCGCATCGAGAGGTCCGAGCATTTTGGCGCGGCTCCTGATCCCAGTTCACCCACGCCCGCCGGCATTCCGACCAATTATGGCGACTACATCGGAGTGATGTTCGACATGATGCTGCTCGCTTTCCAAACTGACTCGACGCGCATCGCCAGCTTCCTGCTGGCCAACGAGGGCAGCAACCGCGCCTTCCCCGAGATCGACATCGCTGCGGGCCATCACTTCCTCACTCACCATCAGGGCAAGCAGGAGATGATCGACCAGGTCGCCGAGATCGACCTCTACTACATGAGGCACCTCGCAAAATTCCTGGAGAAGATGGAGTCCACCAAGGACACCGACGGGAAATCTCTGCTGCACAATTCCATGATCGTCTATGGCAGCGGCAACTCCGACGCCAACCGTCATACCCACGTCAATCTGCCCGTGCTGCTCGCGGGCGGCGGCGGCGGGACGCTGAAACCCGGGCGCTACGTCAAATCAGGCGGCGTACCCATGAGCAATCTCCTCCTCAGCATGGCTGACCGCATGGGCGCGCAGGGGATCGAACGTCACGGGGATTCGACGGGGAGATTCGACGGCATCTCCTGATCGCAGACCGACCACGAGTTTATTTCCTCGGAACGGAATGCAACTCGCCGGTTTCCCTTTCCCCCGGATGGTGGGGCGCGACGCTCCGCGCGCGCCGGGGTGAGACGTAGCTGCTCCCGCATTGCGCCCGCATCGCCTCGACGTTTCATGCCGGTGGAGTCGCTGGTGACTCGTCTGCGCATCTCCGATCCAACGGCGCGCGCGGAGCGACGCGCCCCACCTTGTTCCGCTACGGCACGAGCGGGGTGACGATGCGCAGGTAGCGCTCCGGTGCCGCCGGGGCGCTGGCACTGTTGACCAAGACCGTGCGCACCAGCGGTAGCGCGGTGATGCTGGTCAGGTTGCTCCAAGCGGGGGCCACCAGGTTGGTCCGCCATTGCACGGTGTAACTGAGGTTCGTCTGGGCCACGAAGGTCAGCTCGGTGGCGTTGGTGGCGGAGAGAAGAATCTTCAAAACACTGAGCGCGTTGGTCGGGTTGGTGCCGGAGAGGTATTCATCGCGGTTGTTCATGCCGTCCCCGTCGAAGTCGAGCAGCGCATCGGCGGCGTTGTTGGTGCTGAAGCCGTATTGGGTCTCCCACAGATCGGCCACCCCGTCCTGATCAAAATCTGCGAGCACGAAGACGTTGGTGATGCCCGCGCCGGGGCTGGTGTTGGTGGCGGCCAAGTTGAACACCGACACTTGGAAGCGCGAACTGATCTGCACGTTGGAGGCGGTGACAAAGGGCACGCTGCTGGTGGCGAAGGCCGTGCCCTGGCGCAGCCAGCGGTAGGTGATGGGCGGCGCGCCCGTGGCGGTGACGCTCAAGGTGATGTTGGCCCCTTGCAGAATGGTGTTCGTCCGGATGGGCACTGAGACGCCTGCTTTGAGCAGCACATAGATGAAGGCGTTCGAGCTGGTGGCGGAGCTGATGTCGTCCGTGGCCGCGACGGAGAAGTTGCCGTGGTGATTGGTGATGTTCGCGCCGGTGAAGCTGTAGCTGGAGTTGGTCGCGTTAAGAATGTTCGTCCCCTCGAAGCGCCACTGGTAGCGCACCGGGCCGTTGCCCACGGCCAGGGAGCTGATGGTCACGTTGGTGCCGGGCTGCACGTTTTGACCGAGGGGTTGCACGGTGAAGGCGACCGGGCTGAGCACGGTCAGCGTGGCATTGGAACTGACCGCCGCCCCGGCGCTGTTGAAGGCAACCAAGTCATAAGTCCCCGCCTGGCTCAATTGCACGCCCGTCAGGAGGAGCGTGGTGTTGGTCGCGCTGGGCAGATTGGTGCCGGCGAGACGCCACCGGAAATTCACCGGGGCCGCTCCGGTGAAGCTGACGCTGAACATGGCGCTGCCGCCCACGGCGGTGCTTTGGTTGGCCGGGTGCGAGGTGATGATGGGCGCGGTGCCTCCGGCGAAATCCGTGCCCAGGCTCGCCACCGCCGCCGTCCAGTTGATCGGGTCGTTGCCGTAGGCGGCGGCGTTAAGCCGTTGCAGCGTGGGTCCGCTGCCATCGGCGGCGGGCGGCCACGGGGCGCGGTCGTTGTAGCGCACTTCATCGATCGTGACCCACGGGATGCCGTTGGTCGTCGGCACGTCCGGCCGCTGCAATTCCAGCTTCTCGCCGCTGTCCTGCAAGCTGCCGGTGCAGGGACCGAGAATGGTCACGCTCAGGGGCACGCCATACTTGGCGCGGAAGACGGCGGGGTTCGTGACCGTGATCAGAATCCCCTCGTTCGAGCCGAGCGTGAAGTTAGTCGGGAAGCTGAACCCCAGGCCATTCACGCGCCAGGTGTTGGTCGGATTGGCTGGGTCGAACAGCGCCACCGCGCTGGCCGTGATGTTCTTCACTTCCACAAACTCATCACCGCCCGGCTCCGGGTTGTAATTGATCTCGCTGATCACCACGGGGCCGATGCGCGGGCCGGCATTGGTCGCGCCGGGCGTGGGAGTGAGTTGCGCGGGGAACTGTTCCTCGCCCACGCTGTTCAAGTGGCGGCCAAACGTCTCGCCGTCCGCCGCTGCGCCGAAGCTGAGTCCGTGGCTGTAGCCGGTGAGCAAGCCGCCCGCGTCCGCGCTGAACACGTACACCTCATCTCCGAAGGAGCTGAGGCTGAAGCTGGTGCCGAGTCCCGGCGTGGAATTGAAGTCGTCCTCGGTGAACATGGCGAACGCGCCGGGCGCGAGCGGAGCGCGGGCCGGGATGCGGAACTTCTGCGGGAACGCCGGATCATCAGTGAGATACCAGCCGCTGATGTCCACGTTGCTGGTTGAGGCGTTGAGCAGTTCGATGAAGTCACGCGCCGGCAAAGTCGAGTTGCTGAGAATCTCATTGATGACCACGCCGCCGATCCCGGACAGGCCGCCATCCACGCCCGGCGTGCCGTAGAGCGCCGCGCTCACGCCGTAGCCGCCCGTGGCGGGATTGCGCACGATGGAGAAACCAAAACCATCCGCCGTCACCGGCCAGGGCGCGCGGTCCCCGTAGGCGAGGGAAATGATTTCGCCCGCCGTGGGATGGCTGATGGCGACGGTTTCGCCGTCGTTGTTCAATTTGCCGGTGTAGATGCCGTTCGGCACCACGCCGGGATAGCGGCTGGCGATTTGCGCGGCATTGCGCGCGAGCAGGAAGACTGCGCCGGGTGCAAGCGTCGTGCCATTGGCAAAGGTGAAATTGATGCCCTGCGAGAAGAACAGACCGCTGAGATTCAGCGAGAACGAGCCGATGTTCTTCAGCTCCAGAAACTCAAATTCATCACCGTCAATCGCCCCCACGCCCGGCGGGTTGAACATGATTTCGTTGAAGACAAGATTGGTGCGCAGCGCACTGGTCGTGTCACTCGGACTGGGCACGAACTCGGCGGGCAGCGACCAGGCGCTCCAGCGTCCGGTGTTGTCCTGATGACGGACGCGCGCGCGATAGCGCAGGCCGGCCTGCACGGCAAATTCGGGAAACGTGTTCGTGGCGGTGAACGTGGGCGACTCGGGCGAAGTCCAGGCCGCGTCCCATTCCAGCCGCAACTGCGACGGATTCGTCACGGCCACATTCGTCGCCAGCACCTCGGCGATGCGCCATTGGATCGCACCAAACGTGCCCGCGCCCTGCGGGTCGCTGTAGGCCGACGAACTGAAGGTGAGTCCGCTGACCGGGAAACCGTTCGAGCCGACGTAGGTGATGGTCGGGCGCAATGGTATGGCGGCATCGGTCGAGATCGTGTCGAGCCGTGTGACCCAGCCGCCCGCGCCCACGCTGGTGCCGCCGACCCACCAGGCATTGTTGCCGCCCGCGAACATGAAGTTCTTCATGTCGAGCACGTAGGAGGTGAGACCGTTGGTCACGCCCGGACTGAGCGGAACGAAGAGCGAGTTGTAGCCGGAGGGCGAGGGCGAGTTGAGCCAGCGCGCCCGATCCGCGGGCACGAAGGGCGCGATGCCCGCCGCGTAAGAGTCGATGATGCCGTTGATCTGATCCGGCTGGAAGAGCAGCGCGCGGATTTCGCGGGCCACGTTGCGATACTCCTTCTGCATCTCCAAGTTTTCACCTGTGTCGCCGCCGGTCGTGTTGCCGCCGAGGGCGATGACGTTGAAGATGCCGTTGTACATCAGGTCGTAACCGTTGTTCCAAGTCGGTCCCCAAGTGTCGGTCGTGTCGTAGGGCATCTGCAGGAGCCGCCCCCGGTTGCTGTTCGCGAGCGAATAGATCGGCTCGAAATACCATGCGCCGTTCTTGTTCGCACTCGGCCAGAAGTCCCAGTGGCGGATGCCTTCGCAGATGACGTGGTAGCGGTACCAGTTGGTGTAATTGGCGTGGGCAAAGAGCCAGTTGGTGGTCTGGAACCCGTTCAGGTTGTTCTGCACGTTGTTGAAGTCCGCGCCATTGGTCGGAGCATATCCGCCTTGGTAGCGCTGCTCCTGCCGCCAATCGACGCGATGGTCGTTGAGCTTGTAGAGATTCCCCTTGGGCAGGTTGTGCGCGTCGAGGAAGTTCACGTCGTACTTTTCCTGCGCGAAGTTCAGCCCCCAGAAATCGCCGGAATATTGGTCGGCCCCCGCCTCGCTGGCGCCGCGAATGACCCGGAAATGAAAGTAGTGCGTTTGCGGCGCGGGCACGCCGACCTTGTTCCAGAGGAACAGGTTGACCACCTCGTTGAGCGCATAGTGCTCCGTGCCGCGGTTGCTCTGGCCCTTGCCGGTCACGACCTCGCGCCACTTGGTCGGATATTTTTTACCGTTGTTGTCCCGGGCCTGGAAGAGCGAGCCGTCGTTGAACTTGAAACGGAAGCTGCGCTTGCCCGGCTGGTAGCGTCCGTTCGCGCCGCGCAGGCGATACATGACGTGATCGAAGACCTTGCCGTCGGAGACGAAGGCCGCTTCCCAGTTGAAATGGAGCCGGCCGTCGTTGGCCGCGCCGTTGTTGCCGCTCACGCCCAGTTGATCGCCCCCGTTGAACCACGCGGTGCATTGGTTGAGGTCGGCGTCGCGCGTGAGGGTGAAATAAATGGGCAGCGTCTGGAGGAGTGCGGAGGAAAATCCCTGGTAAGCCGGCACGCCGTCGTAAACGAAATAGGCGAAGTTGAGCGCCGGATCATCCTCGAAGGGTGCGCGCCGGGCAGCGCCGAGCAAATCTGTGCAGGTGAGGCGGTAGCGCACCAGCGTGCGGTTGGCCTGCTGCGGGAGCGTCACGCTGTAAACGCTGTCGCCCGCCACGGCGTCACCGTTCAATCCGTCGTCGTGCATGGCCACCGTCGTCCAGTTTGCGGGCAGCTCGAAGGCCGGGTTCAACGAGTTGGTCAGCGGGGTGGTGTTGAAGTTGTTCAACTGCGCGGTGGTCAGCGGCAGTGTGGCGGGCAGGAATTGCCCCGGCGCGACGACCTGATACGCGAGCGCGACCGAGGCGACGCCGTTGGGGTCCGTGACCTTGGCGGTGACGACCACCTGGTTGGTGGACGCGGGCCAGTTTGGCGAATGATCCACCTGCCGGATGTTTGGCGCGGCATTGGTCGCGAAGATCGAATTGGTCGCGCCCGGCGTGGGCAGCCCGCTGCGCCACGAACTGCCGAGGTTGTTGTCGAGCGCGGGGTTGATCAACTGCGCCGAAGCGCCGCCGCCGTCCGCCGCGATGGGCCACGGGAACTCCGATTTGAAATCCACCTTGTCCACCACGTCGTTGAGCGAGTCGCGCACGGAAATTTCCTCGCCGTCGTTGTTGATGCCGCCGGTCCACGGACCGAGCGCGCTGACGCCAAAGCGGTTCGAGATCGTGGCCGGGTCTTCCGCCACGACGAGGAAGCCGCGCGCCGCAATGAAGGTGTTGGCCGGAATGAAATAATCGATGCCGCCGCGCAGCCGCCAGACCGACACGTCCACGGGCGCGTCGGACGGGTTGTGCAGTTCGATGAACGACTCGTGGCTCGTGTTGTTCTCCGGGTTGTAATGAATCTCGTTGATCAGGACGGTGTGCGGCACGTCCACCACGGTGAGGGTGAAGGATTGATCATTGGTGAAGCCCGTGCTGTCGGTCACGCGCAGCCGGATGCTGAAGACCGCGCCCGGCCCGCCCGCAAAGGTTGCGCCCGCGTTCAGCACATTGCCACTGATGCTGACCTGCGCGTTCTGCGCGAAGCCCGGCACGAGCGCGAAGGTGTGCGTGTCGAATTCATTCACGTCGATGGCTTGCAGAGCCGCGATGAAGTCGCCCGGTCCCGTGCCCACATTGATATTGGTCGAACTGAGCACGATACCCGCGGGCGGCGTGGGCGGGGCCACCACTTTAATCGTCACCGTCGCGGGCGCAGAGTCGAAGCTGCCGTCGTTGACCTTGAAGGTGAACGAGTCGAAGCCATTGTAGTTGTTCGTCGGCGTGTAGGTCACGGCCGGCGGCAGGCCCG
>JAYVWQ010000102.1:0-2942 GCA_043785945.1 Akkermansia sp. | reverse complement strand
CCGCCGAGCGAAAGCGTGACGCGCCGGAGCAGCTTCCGGTCGTCCACCATGACGATGCCGTCGAAGAATGGCGGCGCGTTCTTGTCGAATCCCATGGTGCTCGTCAGCAATGCGGTTGGGGGCAGATTCACCCGGCGGACGAAATCCGCAAGCACACGGTAGCCCGCCGAGTCCGGCTTGAGTACTTCCTCGCCACCGTGCTTGAGCTGGCCGGCCACTTTCAGCAGCAGACGAGATCGCTCGCCTTCCTTCATCCGTGCCATCTCGGTGAACGCGCCCAAATTGTGACGCATGGCTTCGGCTTGGTTCTGGTTCCGCTTCGGATCACGCAGCACGAACTTGCTGTCCTCGCCATCGCCTCCGGTCTTGTGGCATTTCAAGCAGGACTGCGCGGCGACCTTGGCCCAAACTTCATCCGTAAAAAAACCATCCACCACCGCAGCGCAGCCGGCTCCAGTGTAGGGTTTCAACTCCGCGCCACGTCCGGATGTGGCGAGCAACGCCAGAGCGGCGAGCGCGAACAGACCGGTGCGAATGGAAAACGTCATGGCTGGCGTTTTGGACGCAGCACGACTCCGTTCAATAGAAAACTTTTTGTCACAAGCCACCTTTAACCATGATCGGCAAAGAGACACGCTCGTCCCAATGGAGTAGCCGGCGGTGGAGCGAAACAACAGCGACTGTTTCTTTAAGGTTGCGGCACGAGAGCCGGTGCGCCTACATGCGGCAGCCCATGTACCCTGCTCTACATCCGAACTTTTCTGAAAAAGTTCTACGCGTCGCTATGCTCGCCGTGGTCGGGATGCTGGTCGCAGGAGCCGCCCATGCGCCGGCCCAACGGGGAAAGAAACCGGAGAAGGGCGCGGCGTTCTTCAACGAGCCGGAGCTCCGCACTTTTCAATTTGAACTGCCCGAGGCCGCTCTGAGCCAGCTCCGGCAATCGCCCCGTTCCTACGTCGTGGGGTCGGTGCTCGAAGGCGGGCAGCGCTTCACCAACGTGGCCTTCCGACTGCGTGGCCACGGGAGTTTTCGCAGCCTGGAGGAAAAGCCGAACCTCGCCGTCCACTTCCAGGAGTTCGCGACGAATCAGACGTATCGCGGCCTCCACAAGCTGATGTTCAACAACTCGATACAGGACGAGACGGGCCTGGCCGAGTTTTTGTCCACCCAGCTTTTTCGTGATGCCGGGCTGCCCGCCGCGCGTGTCACGCATGCCCGGGTGCTGCTGAACGGGCGCGACCTGGGACTCTACGTGGTCATCGAGACGATGGGCCGTGACTTCTTGAAACATCATTTCAAAAATTCCAACGGCAATCTCTACGAGGGCGGGCCGGACATCGACAGCCCGTTGGAACAGGACAGCGGCGTGCGCGGGGAGCAGCAGGATCGGGCGAAGCTCGCGCAGGCCTGTGCGCGGACCAACCGGGCGGAGCAGTGGCGTGCCTTAGGAGAAGTGCTCGATGTGGACCGGTTTGTGTCTTTTGCCGCGATGGAGATGCTGACCTCGCACTGGGACGGCTACGTCCTGCACTTGAACAACTACCGTCTCTATCATAACCCGGCGACGGGACGGTTCGAATTCATCGCGCACGGGATGGACTGGGCCTTCCAGAGGCCGAACCTTTCCATCCAGGTGCCACAACGGACGGTTCTGGCGCGCGCGTTGTTTGACAGCTCCGAAGGACAGAAGCTTTACCGCGAGCGTGTTGGCACCCTCTTCACGAACGTCTTCGAGATCGGGACGATCACGAACCGCATCGAGCGGGAGCTGGCCAAGATCCGCACGGGCCGCTTTAGTTCCAACGAACTGGCCGTCATCGAACGCGGCGCGGACGTGATGCGCGAACGACTCCGGTTGCGCCTGGCTCGGGTGGCTCACGAACTGGCCGGCTCCGGCCCGGCTTTCTTCAAGCTGGATACGAACAGCGTCGCGCCATTGACCGTCTGGCGGGCCTATCATGACGGAGGCACCGGAGTGGTGGATCGTGTCACCGTGGAAGGCCGGCCGGCACTCCATATCGGGGCCGCTGGATCGAATTACCGTCCTTCCTGGCGTTCGCTTGTTTATCTGCCGCGCGGTTCGTATCGCTACGAGGCCACCGTGAAAATAGCGGCCCGCGAACCCATCGTGGCCGTGCTTCGCACCTCGGGTCCATGGGGCGGAACATCCATCAACAGCGCCACGAACTGGCGACCGCTGACCTTTGATTTCGAAGTTCGAGATGAGGCCGGCCACGATGTGGAGTTCGTCTGCGATTTCAGCGGCGCGGAAGGAGAGGCGTGGTTTGACTTGAGCAGCCTTCTCCTGCGTCGGCTTGGGCCATGAACGATCCCGGGCCGGTTGAATTGAACACGGCGCAAACGAGACCCCGCATCACCCGCCCGTTTACAGGACGGCCAGAATCCACAACCATCCGCCCATGAGCTACGTGATGGTGGACGTTGAATCAGACGGGCCAATTCCAGGTGATTACTCGATGATCAGCTTCGGTGTGGTCCTGGTCACTCCCACGCTCGACAAGACGTTCTACGGGAAGCTGCGACCCATCCCGGCTTCGACGGGGAACCATACTCGAATAATCAGCCTATCTTTTCGCTTTTCAGCAACCTTGCAGCAGCGGGTTCTACCTGCTCATTGGAATTTCAGCTCGGTCTTCGGCAGCAGGGCTTTGATCCTGGCCTGCGTTTCGGGGGTGAAGGGTTCTTTGTCTGGCACGAGGCGCAGGGACTTGAGGTGGGCGAAATCCTTGAGCACGGGCAGTCGCTCGTGGGGGAGCGGGACTTCGCCGAGTTCGAGGTTTTCGAGTTGCTTTAGGGCTGCGACCGTCTGCAACTCGGGATCCGTTAGGGAACCGCTGATTTAATCAATACCCGGAAAATTCGATCCAATTCCGACCATCAAATTACTTTCTGCTGAAAACAAAATCGTTCCTGCGTCATCC
>JAYVWQ010000101.1:0-30896 GCA_043785945.1 Akkermansia sp. | reverse complement strand
TCAGCGCCGCTTTTTCTTCCGCCCGTCTGCGCTCGCGCCGTTCGGTGATATTTCCCAGATGCGCCCCCTTTCCCTCGCCTGTGCCGCGCCTCATGCTCATAGCGTCCGGACCATGATGAAGTCATCCATCACGAAGCCCCCGCCAATGTCCGCCACCGCCGACTCGCGCACGTTGAAGCCGTGCTTCCGATAGACGGCCACGGCGCGCGTGTTTCGTTTGTTCACCGCCAGCATCAGAGTGGTGAAGCCACGGGCGAGGGCCGCGGACTGCACGTGCTTCAAGAGAAGCGCGCCCAGCCCCTGGCGCTGAAAATTAGGATGCACGTAGAGCTTGTGCAGCTTGAGTTCGCCCACGACCGGCGTCGGACCGTAGGAGGCGAAGCCGCGCAGTTCGCCCTGCATCAGCAGCCGGTCGTAGCCAATGTCCGCCATCAATTCATCCCGCATCAGCTTCACCTCGTACATGCGCGCGAGCATGTATTCGATCTGCGCGGGCGAAATGATGCCGGGGTAATGCGCGCGCCAGATCAGCGCGGCCAGCGCGCCGATTTCCGGCAGATGCTCCGGCCCGGCGGGTTCGATGCGGATGTTCAAACCGAGGGCGCAGGACGTTTCGCGCAGAACTTGGCGATGACCATGAACACCAAGCTCACCACGAACATCAGCCCGGCGTAGAAGTAGAGCTCCTTCGCGCCGGAGGCCTTGATGTAGTTGGCGTTGATATTGGTGAAGACGGCGATGAGGAAGTGGCCGCCCGCAATGGTCAGCAGCCAGAAGCTCATCATGGTGCTGCGCATGGAGCGCGGCGCTTCGGCGAAGGCGAATTCCAAGCCCGTGGCCGAAACCAGCACTTCGCCCGCGACGAGGACGACGTAGGGCAGAAGCTGCCACGCGAGGCTGAGCTTTTCACCGGCGTCGATGCGGCCCTGCAACCAGCCGGAGATGATGTAGGTCACGGCGGCCAGCACCATGCCCACGCCGATGCGCCGCAGGGGCGTGGGCCGCAAACCGCTCTTCTCGCAAAGCGGATAAATCAGATAGGTGAGCAGCGGCACCCAGATCATCACGAGGATGGAGCCGACGGCCTGCATCCGCTCGCCGTCCATGTGGAAGCCGACGATGTCGAAGGGCGTCATCTTCTCCCCCTGCAAGACCCAGGTGGTGTTGACCTGATTGTAGAGCGCGAAGAACACGGGCACGGTCAGAAAAACGAGCACGATACGGAGCACCGCGCGCACGCCGTTCACCTCCTCGGCACTGAATTTTGGCCGCGCCACGTCCAGCCACTTCTGTCCGGCCTGACGTAATTTTTGATTCAGCAAGGCGAACCACACCACGCTGAGCACGCCCGCCTGTTGCGCCGCGCGGGCCGGGGGCTGGCGCAAATACTTGTTTCGCCCCAGCCAGAAGATGATCGTCGCGATCCCCATGAAAATGCCGGGCACGCCGAAGGCCCAGCCGTAACCAAATTTGTCCCGCAGCATCGGGATGAAGGCGAAACCGAAGGTCGCGCCGAAATTGATCGACCAATAGAACCAGCCATAGACGCGGGTCAGTCCCTGTTCGTTGCCCTCGCCAAATTGATCGCCCACGAACGCGGACACGCACGGCTTGATCCCGCCCGCCCCGATGGCGATGAGCGTCAGCCCGAGATACACGCCCGGCAGGGTGTCCCCGACGAGCGCCAGCGCGCCGTGCCCCGCGCAGTAGAAAAGCGAGATGCTGAGAATGGTCCAGTAACGCCCCAGCCAGCGGTCGGCCAGCCACGCGCCGAAGAGCGGCAGGAAATAAACGGCGGTGGCGAAGAGATGCACCACCTCCTTGCCGTGCGTCTCGCCCAGGTTCATCTGCCTGCTCAGATACACGGTGAGGATGGACATCATCCCGTAATAGCTGAACCGCTCGCAGGCTTCATTGCCGATGATGTATTTGATCTGGCCCGGAAACCGAGCCGGGCGCGGGGCTGAAGTTGGTTCGTTCATGTGCGTGGTCGAGTGTGGCAGAACGGGCGGCGGTGCTTCAACAGTGCGGTGCGAATGTCTCTGCCACAGAAGTGGAGTCGCGCGAAGGCCGCGAAGGGAACGAAGGAATCCAAAGACGGACGGACATCATTTTGTTTAAAGACCGAGAGGTCGTTCCGCCGGAGAAACTCTTTCTCCCCCCCTTCGCCTCCTTCGCGGCCTTCGCGAGACATCCAAAACTCCGGGGTGAACTCTTGGCACGAGCCTCTCTTCACGACATGCTCCCTTCATGCTCAACCTCCTCGTTGGCTTGGGAATTGGCGTCGTGCTCGGCGGCCTCATCGGCTGGCTGCTCGGCGCGCGCAAATCCGCCGCGCCCGCGCCCGTCGCCGACAACCTCGCCCCGCTCGTGGCCGAACTGCGCGCTCGCGCCGCCGCCGCCGAAGCCGATCTCGCCACCCTGCGCGCGCAGCTCACCGACGCCAAAACGCAGACCGCCGGCGCGCTGGCCGAGCGTGAAGCGGCGAAGCAACTCGTCGAGCAGCAGCGCGAGATGCACGAGCAGTCGTTGCGCGAAGCCAAGGCCGCGCAGGAGAAGGCGCTGGCCGATTTGCGCGACGCCTTCAAAGCCTTGAGCGCGGATGCCCTCAAACAAACTGCGCCCGAGTTTTTGCGCCTGGCCGAACAGAGTTTTGGCAAACTCCAGGAGTCCGCCAAGGGCGACTTGAAGGAACGCCAGCAGGCCATCGCCACGCTGGTCGAGCCGTTGAAGCAGCACCTCGCCACCTATCAGCAGCGTCTCCAGCAATCCGAGAGCACGCAGGCCGCCACGCTCGGAGAAGTGAAGAAACAGCTCGAAACGCTGGCGGCGCAGAGCCAGACGCTCTCCACCGAGACGTTTCAATTGCGCAAAGTTCTCAGCTCCAACCAGGCGCGCGGGCGCTGGGGCGAGGAGACCTTGCGCCGCGTCGTCGAGTCCGCCGGGATGAGCGCGCACTGCGACTTCACCGAGCAGACCAAGGAGGGCGACGGCAAACCCGACCTCGTGGTGCGCCTGCCCGGTGACCGCGTCATCATCGTCGATTCCAAGGTGCCGGAGTTGGACTTCCTCAGCGCCATCGACACGGCCGACGAGGTGAAACGCGCCGCCGCTCTCGCGCAACATGCGGCGAAGTTGAAGGCGACGGTCAAGGCGCTGGCCGAGCGCGATTACCCCGGCCAGTTCCCGAACGCACTCGATTACGTGGTGCTCTTCCTCCCGGCGGAATCGCTCTTCAGCGCCGCGCTGGAGGGCGACCACGACCTGATGATGTGGGCGCAGAGCAAACGCATCCTCATCGCCACGCCCATCTCGCTCATCGCCATCTTGCGCTCGGTCAGCCTGAGCTGGCAGCAGCACGCGCAGACGGAGAACGCACGGGCCATCGCCGAGGCGGCGCAGGAACTGTTCACGCGCGTGGTGAAGTTCACCGAACACTTCGAACGCATCCGGGGCGGACTGGAAAAAGCCAACGCCGCCTTCAACGACGCCGTGGGCAGCTACGAACGGATGGTGCGCCCGAGCGGCGAGCGCCTGCTCAAGCTCGGCGGCACGGATGCGGGCAAGGAACTGGCGGAGGTCAAACCCGTTGAAACTTCATTGCGCCTGGCCGGCGGCGAGAGCTGAAACCAAAGCATCTACTTCCACGCACGGGTGCATCTGGACCCCGTTCTGGTCCCCCTCTCCTCCATTCGGAATGGAGGAGAGGCCGGGGAGAGGAGGCAACCGTGAAAACAAGCGCGCCGAATAGAGCGACGAGCGGCTCAAACAAATCAGTTGCCCCTCTCCCCAACCCTCTCCCCGCTCGTGCCTCGCGGGGCGAGGGAGTCCGAGCCGTCGGATTTAAGAACAGGTGTCGAGATGCACCCGCCACGCACCTTGGCCGAACCTCGCCTTGCGCTCCCAACCTTGCGACGCTATAAAGCCGATATGAAGACGCTCACAGCCACGCAGG
Source organism: Akkermansia sp. (assembly GCA_043785945.1). Classification (GTDB taxonomy): domain Bacteria; phylum Verrucomicrobiota; class Verrucomicrobiia; order Limisphaerales; family SIBH01; genus JANNGC01. The sequence goes on along the minus strand of JAYVWQ010000101.1, from coordinate 26,941 downwards.
CCCGAAGCAATCTCACCGCCCTTCTCATGCGCGCCGCGCGCGGCGAGGAGATTGGAATCATCAGCGGCGAACACATCATCGCCCTGCGCCGGGTGGAGGTGAGCGCGGACGATTACGCGGCCACGGAATACGGCGTGTCCGACGACACGCTCAAACGCACGGCCCGCAAGCTCAACGCCACGGCCAAGACCAGAAAGGGCACCCACTGGGATGGAAGCGCCAAGAGCCTTCGCGGTTGAGCTGGCTCCCGGCTGGAGGAAGTTTGCCCGCCGCCGCTCTGATGCCGAACTGGAGGAGATCAACACCCGCCTGCACGAACTCCAGCTCGCATTCGGACGCCCGCACCTCCACGCGGGACTCGGCTTGCGGCGCCTGCGGGACAACGTCTTCGAGTTCCGCGCTTCCCAGTCCCTCCGGGTGGTGTTCCTGTTTTTGAAGCCGAGTCTGTTCCGGCTGGAAATGTGCGGCCACCACGACGAGGTGCGCGCCTGGCTGAAGAGTCACCGTTGATGCGGGCGAGAAACGGCCTGGCGCATCGAAGCCATCAAATGATCTCCGCACCGTCTGGCAACTGACCCGGCTGGAGAAAAGGTTTCATGAGTTCGCCTTCCCCGCAGAGAATGAATCCGGCAAATCTTCTAAACCACCGGCCCTCCGGCACCACCGGATCGGTTTCGAGCCAGCGGGCCAACAGAAACATTTGTTCGCGAGAAATGTTCGAGGCGGGGCCTCGCATTTGCAGGCGTCCGCCTTCTCCCCAAAGCATGAAGCGCTTGAATCTTCTGCCCCATCGGCCTTCCGGCACCGCCGGTTCGGTGTCGAGCCACCGGGCCAGCAAGACAATCTGTTCGCGAGAAATGTTCCGCTCGCGAACGCGCAAAACGAGATGGGTGAGCCACGATTCCGGCAGGTGGCAACGCCGAATTTTAGGCATGAGGTTCGCCGCCGTAAAATCCGCGCACGATCTTCTCCTGCAACTGATCAGCCTCGGCGGGGTCTTTGGTTTCCACCATGCGGTCGGCCAGTTGGCCCAATGCTTCCGGGGTGAGTCGTGGGTAGGAGTCGGCGGCCTCCTCGCTCAGGACAATCACGCGGACCTTGCCGGACTTGGGCAACTGCGCCGCCGCCGCCGCTGGAATCTGGAGCACAGACCCGCCCTGCAACTCGGTGATAAACTCGACCGTGTTCATGCGCCCATCGTAGAATGGCCCCCGCACTGAGGCAAGCGTGCCGAGAAGTGTTTCACCCGCGCCGTCTCGCGAGAGGCGGGGCGGTTTTGTTCACGGAGTAACCGTTTGGAAATCAGACCGGGAGGGGCTTGGGGAAAAAGCGCACGTTGGGAAGATCTTTGAAGTGCTCATCCTGCGTCCAAAGGGTTGCTTCGAGGCGCATGGCTGTCGCGTAGATGATGCTGTCCGCCAGCGGGAGAGCATGGCGGGCCGCCTCCAGGGCCAGCGCGCAGTCCAGTTCGATCACCTGGCCGCTCTGCATCATGCTGGCGATTTGCAGTGCATCATCCTCGCCGCGTTCGCGCAGCACCTTCTTGAAGACCTCGTAGATGGTGATGACCGGCACGATCAGGTTTTCTGTGTCTTCAATGGCGGGGGCGAAGAGGGAAGCACGGTCGCTGTCCGTGAAGTATTCGAGCCAGCCGGACGAATCCACCACCTGGGCCGCGCTCACAGACCGTCATCCTCCCGCTCGATGGTCGTGTCCATGCCCCGGAGGAATCCGCGCATCTCCGGCATGGGGCGCACGGGGATGAACTCCACCCGGTCGGCGTAGCGCAGCACGCGCAGCTTCTCGCCGGCGGTGAGATGCAGAGCCTCGCGAATGGCCTGCGGAATGACCACCTGGAACTGGGGTGAAAGTGTGACAGTGTCCGTATCCATGAGCGCATCGTAGGCCGGGCTTCTCGTGGGGTCAACGCATGGACGAGGCAGATCGCTGACTAGGCGACATCATCCGGGACTCGCTCCCGACGATGTATCACCCGCTGCCAGCAGAGCAGACCCACTCCGAGCGACAACGCAACGCAACCCATGACGATTGAGGCGCGTGACATCGCGCGCAGCACTTCCGGCCCAGTGCGGAAGCCCGGCACCTGCGGAAAATCCTGTGGGGATCGATATTGCGTCGAGTTCAGGAAAGCGAGGCCACCGAACAACAGCCAAATAATGCCGAGCGGCAAACGCCATCGTGGCCACATCCGCACGCCACCCCAAAGCAGAAGACCGGCTACGAGAGCGACGAACTCGTGCTGCAAGTAGGCCTGTGAATCCCAAATCCGGGCGAATATTTTGTGGATGAAAGCATAAGCGAGAACGCTTCCTGCGAGCAGCAGCACTGTCGCGCCAATCTTGGTCGCTCTGGTGGGTTGTTTGGTGTCTGTCTCCATGTGATTTTCTGACTTCATCCAACCAAATTTTCATGTTTCTGTCCACCGCCAGCGTTCGGTGGAACTACACCGGCCCCGATTTGGTGTTTGGTTTTTTGGCGGGCGAAGTTTTGAATCCGTTCCATGCACAAATTCTCCGCGCTCCTCCTCGCTTCTTTGGTCGCCGCCTTCGTCATCACGGCGCAGGCCGATGGTCCGGCGGATAACATTCCCGAGAAGGTGCGCCCGGTGCCGCCGACGGGCGGGAAGGTTCCCGACGAGGCGCGCGCGGAGCTGCTGGCGGGTGCGGACAAGCTGGCGGGCGAGATCGTGAACCTGCGCGGGGAGTTCAAGGGCAAGTCGAACGTGCTGGCGCTGCTGCCGGACATTCAAATCTACGAGAAGGCCGTGCGCTGGGCCGTGCAGTACGACGAGATGTTCAGTCCCTCGAATGAAATTGCCGCCGCGCGCACCTTGCTCAAGCAGGGCGGGGAGCGGGTCCAGCAGTTGCGCGAGGGGAAGCCGCTGTGGATCAGCGCCACGGGCCTGGTGGTGCGCGGCTATGTGTCGCGGCTGGATGGCTCGGTGCAGCCCTACGGCCTGGTGGTGCCGGCCACGTTTAATCCGGCGGCGGCGCGTGCACACAGGCTGGACCTGTGGTTCCACGGGCGCGATGAGAAGCTGAGTGAGTTGAACTTCCTCGCCCAGCGGCAGAAATCTTACGGCGACTTCACGCCGCGCGACACCATCGTGCTCCACACTTACAGCCGCTATTGCAACGGGCAGAAGCTGGCGGGCGAGGTGGACGTGTTCGAGGCAATGGCGGACGTGCGGCGGAATTATCCCATCGACGAGAACCGGATCGTGGTGCGCGGCTTCTCGCTGGGCGGCGCGGCCTGCTGGCAGATCGCGGCGCATTATCCGGGGACGTTCGCGGCGGCCGCGCCGGGCGCGGGCTTCTCCGAGACGCCGGATTTCCTGAAGGTGTTCCAGAGCGAGAAGGTGGAGCCGACGTGGTATGAGCAGGCGTTGTGGCATCAATACAACGCCACTGATTATGCCGGCAATTTCTTCAACCTGCCGACCGTGGCCTACAGCGGCGAGATCGACGGACAGAAGCAGGCCGCCGACATGATGGCCAAGGCGATGATTCCCGAGGGGCTGGAGCTGACGCACATCATCGGGCCGCAGACCAAGCACGCGTATCATCCGGCGGCGAAGCTCGAGGTCAGCCGGCGCATCGACAGCATCGCCGCGCACGGCCGCGAGCCGTTGCCCAAGCAGGTGCGCTTCACGACCTGGACGCTGCGCTACAACGAGTGTGCGTGGGTGACGGTGGACGCACTGGACCAACATTGGGTGCGGGCGCGGGTCAACGCCGAGATCGTGAACGAGTCGCTGGTGCGCGTGGAGACGGAGAACGTGAACGCGCTCACGCTGGCGATGCCGCCGGGGCTGTGCCCGCTGGACAGCCGGGTGAAGTTGCGCGTGGTCATCGACGGCAAGGAGTTGTCCGCGCCGAAGGTGGGCACGGATCGTTCGTGGACGGCGAGCTTCAACAAGCTTGGACCAACGTGGGTCGTCGGCCCGTCGCCAGAGCGCGGTTTGGTGAAGCGTCATGGAATGCAGGGGCCGATGGATGATGCGCTGATGGGCAGCTTCCTCGTGGTGCGGCCCACCGGGGCGGCGGCCAATGAAAAGATCGGCGCGTGGGTGGCGGCGGAGCTGGGGCACTTCACGAATGAGTGGCGGCGGCACTTTCGCGGCGACGCGCGCGTGAAGAACGACACCGACGTGACCGAGGCGGACATGGCCGCGCACCATCTGATTCTCTGGGGCGACGCGGCGAGCAATCAGTTGCTCGCCAAGGTGGGAGACAAATTGCCTCTGCGCTGGAACAAGGACAACGTGAGCGTGGGCAACAAGTCTTTCGCGGCGGCGAATCATGTGCCGCTGCTGATTTACCCGAACCCGCTCAACCCCTCGCGCTACGTGCTGGTCAACAGCGGCTTCACCTTCCGCGAATACGACTACCTGAACAACGCGCGCCAGGTGCCGAAGCTGCCGGACTGGGCGGTGGTGGACGTGAACACCGCGCCGGGTTCACGCTGGCCGGGCAAGGTGGTGGAGGCGGGATTCTTTGGAGAACGCTGGGAACTGGTGGAAAACAGCAAACGGTGAAGTTGCGGTAGCGGCGTCTCGGCAGGGTGCCGGACGCCGCTACGAGGGATGGGCGAACCCTTCTGCCGTCACACCGTCAAAATTTCCTTCTCCTTCGCCATGAGGCTGGAATCGATCTTCCCGATGTATTGGTCGGTCAGCTTCTGCACCTCGGCTTGGGCGTGCTCCACGTCCTCCTCGGAGACGCCGCCGCTTTTCTCCAGCTTCTTGATGCTTTCCAACGCATCCCGGCGCACATGGCGCACGGCCACGCGGCCGTCCTCGGACATCTTGCGCGCGATCTTCACCATCTCCTGGCGGCGCTCCGTGCTGAGGTCGGGCAGGATGACGCGGATCATCTTGCCCTGCACGGTGGGGTTGATGCCGATGTTGGCCTTCTGGATGGCCTTCTCAATCGGCCCGGTGGTGCTGGCGTCCCACGGCTGGATGAGAATCATGCGCGACTCCGGCGTGGTGATGCCGGCCAGCTCGCGGATGCGGGTGTGCGTGCCGTAAACCTCCACCATGATGTTCTCGACCAGCGAGGGCGAAGCCTTGCCCGTGCGCACCGCGCTGAATTCGTGCTGCACGACCTGCTCGGTCTTTTCCATTTTCTCTTCCGCTTCCAACAGAATGTCGTCGAGTGCCATAAGTGCCGGGACGCTAGCAGGGGGAAATTTCGGGAGCAATCAGCGAAACGGCGGAACCGCGCGCGCGCCGGAAAATAACGCGCGCGCTTTTCCCATAGCCCGCGTGCTCCGGTCCGTGACGCGTGCGTTTTTCAAAAGAACGTGCGCGTCCCGACCAAAACGCGCGCGTTTTTTCTCCGACCGCGCGTGTTCAGAAGAAAACCGCGCGCGTCCCCGGACCAAACGCGCGTGTTTTTTCAAAGTACGCGCGCGGCGCGACCAAACCGCGCGCGTTGGGGAAGAAAACGCGCGTGCTTTCCTTTGGGACGCGCGCGTTGCTCCACCGAACGCGCGCGTCTGGCAAAAAAACGCGCGCGTTTTTTAGAAAAGCACGCGTGTATTTTGAAAATACACGCGTGCTCCGCCAAAAAACATGCGTTGTTACGATAACAACGCGTCTTTTCCCCGCCCTACCGTGCATGAGTGGTCAAAAAGTGACAGCCCTACGGCTGAGCCGAAGCGGCCCGTTCTGCGACCCTGGCCGGTTTTTGCCTTGGCCAAACGGAGGAGGAAATGGTGTCATGCGGCCCGTGAACACGAAGCCCGGAGCCTTTCGGCCCACGCCCCGCGTGCTCGTGTTGAACCGCGGGTGGCGACCAAATACCTGCTAGGCAAAGCATCATGCCAAACCAACAGCGCGATAATTCCGTTTGGGCGACATATATTTACCCGTTTACAGTCGTGAAGCCCAGTGGAGAGCCGGAATATTCCGTGCCGCTGGAGCAGATTAATTCCATTTCTTACGACCATGGAAAGCTCTGTTCCTTTGTTGCCGCATTGCCACTGGGGCCTGGTAATGCAATGGCGTTGGTGTGTTTTGATGGCGCACTTGCACTTCCTCGAAACAATAGATTTGCCTGTCCAGATTCCGCGCAGGAGATGTTCAATCGCATTCTTTGTTGCTTGTTGCTGGGAGGGTTTGCTTGTGAGGCAATTGATAAGCGAGACATCGTTTCGGGGAGCATACATGAGGAGCGAAGTCTCTGGCCTGTGGATTTAGGCCGAAGTCACAATGCTGCACTTCACGGAAGACTGCGCATGCGAGCGGCTGGAACCATGGACACGATTCTACTTTCCAAGCCGAATAGCATTTCCGTGGGCGAACTTGTTACGGCGTTCTCCCAAGGACAAAGAGTACTCGAATCCTTTGACTCGCTTTCGCCTACTTTCCTACTCCGCGCGCATACAGAACTCAATTATCACGCGTGGAGCGCGGCGCTTTCAAACCTGTGGGTCGTGGTTGAGCAACTTACTTCCCAACTTTGGAAGCAATTGTTCTTGGCAGATGAGACACGTCAGCCTGCAGGCATGCCAAAGCGCATAAAGTCGCTAACGGATGATAGTCGCACTTGGTCGACTTCGGTCCGCCACGAGATACTGTTTCAGGTTGGATTACTAGAGCCAGCCGTGTATGCGCCCTTTTTTGCAGCCCGAAAAGCGAGGAATGATCTGGTTCATGAAGGGCGAACCCCCAATTCGCTAATAGTGGAAGAGCTGTTCAGCGCTACGGTTTCATTGATGGAAAAGGTCTCAAAAGTTTCTGACCTAGGAGTACGGAAGCTTTCCGAGCCCGACGACCGCTCGCAGCGCACAGGAGTAGAGACTGGGGCTGAGCTATGGCGGCGCTTAGAAGAAAAGTACCAGAAAATGAGATAACCGACCGCGCTGCGCTCGGCACCGTTGGCGTGGGCTATTTTCGTATCTGGCGTTATTGGCCCGAAGCGAGTGAGCGCCAGGGTTAGTTCCCCTCAAAGCAGCGCCTTCAAATCCGCGACCAGCGCATCGACATCTTCCGGCTGCGTGTCCCACGAGCACATGAAGCGGCAGCCGCCCGCGCCAATGAAGGTGTAGAACATCCAGCCCCGCGCCCACAGCCCCTCAATGGTTTTGCGCGGCAGCTCGGCGAAGACGCCGTTGGCCTGGCGCGGGAAGAGCAGGGTCGCGCCGGGCAGTTCGCGCAGCGCGTCCTCGAGCCGCGCGGCCATGGCGTTGGCGTGGGCCGCGTGCCGCAGCCATGCGCCGTCCTGCAGCATCCCCACCCAGGGCGCGGAGAGGAAACGCATCTTGGAGGCGAGCTGCCCGGCCTGCTTGCAGCGGTATTCAAACTCGGCGGCCAGCTCGCGGTTGAAGAAGACCACGGCCTCGCCCACGGCCATGCCGTTCTTGGTGCCGCCGAAGCAGAGCACGTCCACCCCGGCCTGCCAGGTAATCTCCTTGGGCGCGCAGCCGAGCGAGGCCACGGCGTTGGCAAAGCGCGCGCCATCCATGTGCATGCGCAGGTTGAAGGACTTGGCCTTGGACCAGACGGCCTTGAGTTCATCGGGCGAATAGACCGTGCCCACCTCGGTGGCCTGCGTGACGCTGACCACGCGGGGCTTGGGGAAATGAATGTCGGTGCGCTTCTTCACCATGCGTTCGACGCCGGAGGGATCAATTTTGCCGTTCAGTCCGGGCACGAGCAGCATCTTGGTGCCGTTGGAGAAAAACTCCGGCGCGCCGCATTCGTCCGTCTCCACATGGGCCAGCTCATGGCAGAGAATGCTGTGATAGGACTGGCAGAGCGAGGCGAGCGAGAGGGAGTTGGCCGCCGTGCCGTTGAAGACGAAGAAGACCTCGCAGTCGGTCTCGAAGACGTCGCGGATCAGGTCCGAGGCCTGGCCGGTCCAGCGGTCGTCGCCGTAGCTGCGCTCGTGGCCGGCGTTGGCCTGCTCCATGGCGAGCGCGGCCTCGGGGCAGAGACCCGCGTAGTTGTCGCTCGCGAACTGGCGGGCGCGTTGAATGGCCGCGCTGCCAAATTGCGCGCGGCTCGGGGTTTCGTGGGATGGGGTGGACATGAGTTAAAATTTTGTGAGCGGGGCGCGGACGTCTCGTCCGCAAGCTGGCCCTGAAAACACGCGGGCGGGACGCCCGCGCTCCGCGCCGGGCTTTGGGTTATTCGGACACGTTCTGAACCGGAAGAGTGCAGCCGGAGAAGAAGATGTCTCGCGAAGGGCGCGAAGAAGACGAAGGAGGGAGTGGGAAATTCCGGGACCGGACACGCTACTGATCCTTGATCTAGATTCCGCCCGGTCAGCCGCTGCGTTCTTCGCTCTCTTCGCGTCCTGCGCGAGACTCAGCCGGATTGCAACGGCCTCGTTCCGGCTTAGGCGCAGGGCGTCACGCACAGTCTTCACACGCATTTCTTCCGGCAGGAACCGCGCTGCTTCAGTTCCTCGCAGCTCGCGGTGATTTGCAGCCGCTGCGACTTCACGGCAAAGCCCAGCCGGTGGGAAATCTCGTTCTCGATCTTCTCAATCTGCTCGCTGTCGAATTCCACGATCCGCTCGCAGTCGTCGCAGATGATGTGGTTGTGGTTGGGATGCTCGGCGTAGTTCGGGTCGTAGAACTTGCGGTCCTTGCCGAAATCCATCTCGCGCACCAGCCCGCTCTCGGTCAGCAGGGGCAGGGTGCGATAGACGGTGGCGCGCGACACGGAGCGGTCCCGGGCGCGCGACCAGTCGAGCAGTTGGTCCGCCGTGAAGTGTTCCTCGGTGCTGAAAGCCGCCGCGATGATGGCCTGGCGCTGGGTGGTCATGCGCAGATCCTTCGTCGCGAGAAACGCGATGAATCGGTCCTGGGCGGCGCGCTTGGGGGCGGAAGGCATGGGCGCAACGTATTTTCCCAGCTTGGGCAAGTCAACGCAGCGCGCAGCCGGGTTGAGGACTTGAACCTGCCGGGTGGTCCGGACTTTCTATCGCACCACGGTCTGGGCCTGAAGTGAGGGCGCGTTCAGAACGGCCCGTCCCACGGCGGCGCGACCGGTGGAATTCACCGTGCTCAGCGCCTCGGTGGCCTGGCCCGCCGCGTTTAGCAGGGGCTGGGGATACAGCCCGATGAGGAGAATTCCCGCCGAGCAAACCACCAGCGCCAGCTTCGCCGCCAGCGGCACCGTGATCGGCGACGGGTCTGCGATGGTCTCCGACCAGTAGATGGCGCGAATCAGACCGAAGTAGTAGTAGAGCGAAATCACCACGCCGATGACCGCGACACCGGCCAGCCAGTAATACGCGCTCATGGTTGCGCCGCGTTCGATGACGGCCTTGAGCAGGAGAAATTTTCCGAAGAAGCCCGCGAGCGGCGGAATGCCGGCGAGGGAAACAATCGAGAGCGTCATGGCGAAGGCGAGGAACGGTGAGCGCTTGTTCAGCCCGGCCAGCGAGGTCACATCGCCCGAGTCGGCCCGGCGCATCACGATGGTGATGACGGTGAAAGCCGCGAGCACGGTGAAGAGGTAGCCGCTCAGGTAGTAGAGAATCGCCGTCGAGCCAGCGCGCGTCATCGCGGCCACGCCCATGAGCAGGTAGCCCGCGTGCGCGATGCTGGAGTAACCGAGCAGGCGCTTCACGTTGCGCTGCGGAATGGCGCAGAGGTTGCCGTAGAGAATCGTCACCGCCGACAGGACCATGAGGAATTTCTCCCAGTGCAACGTCACGTCCGGCACCGCCACAAAGAGCAGGCGCAGGAGCAAGACAAACCCGGCGGCTTTGGAACCCACGGCGAGAAACGCGGTCGTGGGCGCGGGCGAACCTTGATACACGTCCGGCGCCCAAATCTGGAACGGCACGGCGGCGATCTTGAAACCGAGTCCGGCGAGAATGAGTGCGAGACCGGCCAGCAGCGTGGCGGGGAAAGCCCGGTTGTGTTCGGCGAGATACTTCGTGTAGTCGCCAAGCTGATCGAAGTTCATGGTGTTCGCCGTGCCGGACACAAGCGCGATGCCGAAGACCGTGAAGCCCGTCGAGAGTCCACCAATGACCAGATACTTCACACCCGCCTCCAGCGACTGCACGCGATTGCGCTGAAAACTCGTCAGCACATAGAAGGTCACGGTGATGAGTTCGAGCGAGACGAAGAGCATGGTGAAGTCGTTGGCCGAGGCCGCGAACATCATGCCGGCCAGCGCGAAAAGGATGAGCGAGTAGTATTCCGAGATGCCGGCCTCGATTTGATCCGCGAACTCCGCCGCCATCACGAGCACCAGCACGGCGGCGATCAGGAAGAAGCGTTTGAAGAACAGGGCCAGGCCGTCAAAAACGTAGCTGTTGTTGAAGGCCAGCTTGGCTTCAACCGCATCGAGCCGAAGGCTGTAGGCCAGCACGCCCAGCAGGGCAAACGCGGCGACGTAGCCCAGCTTGCGTTTGTGCTCCGGCGCGGTCCACAGGTCGAGCAGCAGGAAGCCCAGCCCCAGCAGGACCACCGCAATTTCCAGACTGATCAAAGAGGCGTTCATCAAAGATTATTTCGCGTCCGCGCGTTTCACCGGCACCGTCTTGGGCAGCTCACCCTTGGCCATCGCCACGATTTCCTTCACCGCCGGTTCAATCTTGGTCGTGAGCAGGCGCGGCGCGATGCCGAAGAGCAGCAGCGTCACGAGCAGCAGAGCGAACGGCACCTTGCGCCACAGGCCCGCATCGGTCACGACGGGCAGGTTCTCCGCCACCGGGCCGTGCAGGATGTTCCGCACCGCGCGCAGCATGTAAATCGCACCGACCACCAGCGCGCCCCACGCGGCCACGACTACGAAGGGCGAAAGTGTCTTCCACGCGCCGAACATGGTGAGCAGTTCACCGGGGAAATTGGCGAACCCAGGCAGCCCGCAGCCCGCCATCGCCGCCATGATCAGAGCGCTGCCGATGAACGGCATCTTCTTGAGCAGCCCACCGAGCTTGCTGATTTCCAACGTGCCAGCCTGCTCGTTCAAATAGCCGCTCAGGCCGAAGCTCAAGGCGGCGAGAAGGCCATGCGCAATCATCACCAGCACGGTGCCGGTGATGCCGATGACGCTCAGGCTGGCGAGGCCGAGAAAGCAGAAGCCCATGTGCGCCACGGAGGAATTGCCGAGCAGGAAGTTGAAGTCACGCTGCCGCATCGCCACCCAGCCGCAGTAAAGGATGTTGCCGAGCGCCAGCCAGGCGATGAGGTGCAGGTGCGCTTTGGCGACATCGGGCGCGAAGGGAATCGCGATGCGGATGAGACCGTAGAGTCCGAACTTCTTCAGCACGCCGGCGTGCAGCATGGCCGTGGCGGCGGGCGCGGAGCCGTAGCCGAGCGGTGCCCAGGTGTGGAACGGGAACAGCGAAACCAAGATGCCGAAGCCGAAGAGCAGCAGCGGGAAAATGAGCTTCTGCGACGCGAAGGACAGCGGCGTCGCCTTCAACTGCGCGGTGAGTTCCACGAGGTCGAAGCTGCGGATGCCGGATTGCAGGTAGAGGGCGATGAGACCGATCAACGCGATGAGCGCGCCGATGCTGAGATACATCGTGATCTGGAACGTGGCGTAGTTCTTCTGCTCCCCGCGTCCCCACACCCCGATCATGATGAAGGTCGGCACCAGCGCGAGTTCGTGGAAGAAGTAGAAGAAGAACAGATCGAGCGAGGCGAATGCGCCGAGGATACCGCCGACCATGACCAGCAGGAGTAGATAAAACATCTTGGCCTGCTTCTCGATGCGGTGCGAAACGCAAGTGGCGGCGAAGGCGACAATCGCGCCCATAAGGATGAGGCCCACGTTGATGCCATCGACACCGACGTGATAGCTGATGCCGAGCGACTGCACCCACGGAATCTGTTGTCCGAACTTGTAGCCCTGCACGGCGGTGGCCGCGTCGAACTTCACGAACATGGCGACGGCCAGCAGCATCGACAGCAGCGTGCTGACAAGCGCGACGACGCGGATAACGAACCGGTAGTCGCGCGGAATCAGCGCCACAATCAACGCGCCTAGGAATGGCACCAGGATGATGTAAGTGAGAAGCGACATGCTCATTTGAGGACGAAGAACAAGACCAGCGCCACGCCGAGGGCGAAGACGAAGGCGTAGGTTTGCAGGTTGCCCGTCTGCACCATGCGCAGGGCGCGACCAAAAATTTCCGTGGAGCCATGCAGCCCCTTCACGCCGAAGCCGGCGATGATCCAGCGGTCAATCCAGTCGGCCAGCTTCGAGAGCGCCTCATGGGTGATGGAGATCAGCACGGAGTAAATTTCATCGAAGTAAAAGCGGTTGCGCATGGCGCGGGAGAGCCAGCCGAGTTTCGCCACCAGCGGGTCGGTGGTGGCGTTCCAGTAACACGCCGCCGCGAGGCTGATGCCGACGAGCGCGGCCAGGATGCCGAACATCGCCGCGAGCAGGTTGTGGCCGAAGGGTTGGAGCAGGGATTCGATCCAGGTGACGTGATGCCCGCCTTCGGGGGTGAACATCTGACCGACAAAAGCATCAATGCCGATGAAGCCACCGATGACGGCGAAGACCGCGAGCACAATGAGCGGCCAGGTCATGATGCGCGGTGACTCATGGGCGTGTTCCGCGTGTTTGCTCTTGGCCGGGCCGAAGAAAACCACGAAGAGCAGGCGGAACATGTAGAACGAGGTCAGCGCGGCGACGAACACGGCGAGGGCGAAGAGGATCGGTTTGTGTTCCGCTGCTTGCGCGAGAATCGAGTCCTTCGAGTAAAAGCCCGCCAACGGCCAGATGCCGGCCAGAGCCAGCGTGCCGAGCAGGAAGGTCTTCCACGTCGTGGGCAGCTTGTCGCGGAGCGCGCCCATCTTCCAGATGTCCTGCTCGTGGTGCATGGCGTGAATGACCGAGCCGGCCCCGAGGAAGAGCAGCGCCTTGAAAAAGGCATGCGTCGTCAGATGGAACATCGCAGGCGTGGGACCGGAGAGACCGACGGACATGACCATGTAGCCAAGCTGCGAAAGCGTGGAGTAGGCCAGGATGCGCTTGATATCGTTCTGCTGCACCGCGATGAGCGCGGCGAGCAAGGCGGTAAAGCCACCGATCCAAGCGATGACGTCCAGCGCGCTCCAGCCGTTCATGAAGGCAATCGCCTCGGGCCAGACGGTGCTGGAACCGAAGATGAAGAAAACGCGGCAGAGCATGTAGACGCCGGCCGCAACCATGGTCGCGGCGTGGATGAGCGCGGAGACGGGCGTGGGGCCTTCCATCGCGTCGGGCAGCCAGACGTGGAGCGGGAACTGCGCGGACTTGCCCATTGCGCCGCAGAAGATCAGGAGGCCAGCCACGTTGATCCAAACGCCGAAGGCGTCAGGCTTGTTCTTCAGGAACTGTTCGAGCGCGTCGAAGTTGAGCGCGCCATTGGCCATGCTCCAGATCATGATAATGCCGAGCAGGAAGCCAAAGTCGCCGAGACGATTCGTGATGAATGCTTTTTTAGCCGCGTCGCCTGCCGAGGGTTTTTCAAACCAGAAACCAATCAGCAGGTAACTGGAGACGCCCACGAGCTCCCAGAAGATGAACATCATCACGAAGTTGTTCGCCAGCACGATGCCGAGCATCGAGAAGGTGAACAGGCTGAGCGAGGCGAAGAAGCGGGCGAAACCGGGGTCTTCGCGCATGTACCCGTAGGAGTAGATGTGAATCGCGCCGCCGACGCCGGTGACGACGAGCAACATGAGCAGGCTGAGCGCGTCGAGACGGAGACCGATGTCGATCTTGAGCAGTTCTCCGCCAGGCAAACCAACGGTGAGCCAGTTGAACGGGGCGGCCTCAATGGACTTCGCTTCGTGCAGACTCAGGAAGAGCGCCAGGCTGAGCAGGAACGCGCCGCCGACCGCCGCGATGGAGATGCACGCGCTCAGATGGCGCTGCTTCTTGGTGAACAAGGCAATCAGCACTGCCGAAGCGAGCGGCAGCAGCAGGACCAGCCAGGCCAGATTTTCCGGGTTCTCGGTCATTACAGTTTCATCGAGGCCAGGTCTTCCGTGTGGGCCGACTGCCGCTTGCGGTAGAGCGCGACAATCAGCGCGAGGCCGACGGCGACTTCCGCCGCAGCCACGGTGATGATGAAGAAGACCATGAGCTGGCCGTTCAGGTTGTTGTTGAAACGGGAGAAGGCAACGAGCGCGAGGTTGGAGGCGTTGAGCATCAGCTCCAGGCCCATATACATGACGAGCAGATTGCGGCGGAGGATGACTCCGAGCACGCCGAGACAAAACAGCGCGGTGCTGACAACCAGGTAATGTTCCAGAGTGACCTGCATCATTTCAGTTCCTTCTTACTCAGCAGAATCACGCCGACCATGGCCACGAGCAGCAGCACGGAGACAATTTCAAAGGGCAGCAGGTAGTTGGTGAACAGCTCGCGACCGAGATTGTCGGTTGCGCCTTCGAGCTTCGGAGTCTTGCCTGCGCCGATGCCGGAGAACCAAATAGTTTTCACCAACATGGCCGCGATGCCGCCGACCGCCAGCAGCCCGGCGATGATGCCGAACTTGTTGAAGTGCCGACGCTCTTCCTCCTTTAAGTCGAGCAGCATGATCACGAACAGGAAAAGCACCATGACCGCGCCGGCATAGACGAGGATTTGCACCGCCGCGATGAAGAAGGCGTGGAGCGTGACGAACAGTCCGGCCAGCGCGCCCATGGTCATGACCAGGAACATTGCGCTGGTGACCGGGCTGCGGCTGAACGGATTGGCGACGACGAGGACTCCGAAGAGGAGCGTCAGAAACGCGAAGAAATAGAAGAGTATGTCGGAGAGTGCCATGTCGTGTGCGCGCTATTCGACGGGGATGTCCTTGAAGACAAATTCCTCCTTGTGGTCGTTGAAGCCGGTGGTGATGCGAAGATCAATCTTGCCGCCCGGCACCCGCAGCCCGCGTTCCCACGTCTCGAAAACATGCGTGCGCTTTGGATTTGTGACGGCTGGCTTTTTCAGGACTCCCCAATTGTAGTGCTCATACTCAAGCGATGTCTTGTGTCCGCCGCCGGAAATATTTTCTGGCGCGGTGTCGCCGATGGATTTGCCGTTCAGGCTTACGGGGTTGCCATTCCCCACAATGTTCCACTGCTTCACCGGCTCATCGCCCAGAAGTTCAACGGCATAGATGAAGCTCAATCCCGGAATTGCATGAATCTTTTGCGGCTTCGTGTCCGTAAAGCCCACGTCCGAAAAAAGCGTGGTGCGATCCACCCGAAGCAAGACCACGCGCACATTGCCCTGAATCTGCTCAGGGTTATACGGTGCCACCGGCTTCTTCATGGACGACACCGCCGCACCACAGGCCAAGGCGGCAACGACAACAAGTGCAAGTTTGATGGGTGTCTTCATGCTCAGTGATTCGTTCAGGGTTTTACCGGAAACATTTCCTGCTCCTTTGCTTCCTCCGCCTTCTGCTTCCACTTCTGGATGCCGGGGCTTATGCCGCCGAGCGAGAGCAGCTTCTCCTTGTCGTAAATCATCTCGGCGCGAGTCAGGCCGGTGAGCGAGTAATCCTTCTGCAAGAAGATCGCCTCCTCCGGGCAGACTTCTTGGCAGAAGCCGCAGAAGATGCAGCGGAGCATGTTGATCTCGAACTCCTTGGGCATCTTCTCCGCGTTGGGCCGGTCGGCAAGTTCGCCAGCCGAGCCGGGCGGGATGATCTTGATGGCCTTGGGCGGGCAGACGAATTCGCAAAGCTGGCAGGAAACGCACTTGGTGTCGCCGTCCTGATCCTTCACCAGATAGGGCGCACCGCGATAGGCTTGGCCCACGACCCACTTAGTCTGCGGATAGAAGCCGCCGCCGGTTTCTTTGGCCGCGGTGTTCCCGCCAAAGAGGGTGCTGACGAGGTGCTTCGAAGTCACCTTGAACCCGCCCAGAATGGCCGGCGCGTAAAGGCGCTCCCAGAAACTCAGTGCTTTGCGTTTGACGATCATTTCAATTTTCTCGCCTTCATTTGGCTCTCCACCACAACACGAGGGCCGTGATCAAAATGTTCGCCAGCGCCACCGGGATGAAGCGCCGCCAGCCCAGATCCATCAACTGATCGTAACGGAAACGCGGCAGCATCCAGCGCACCCAGATGAACAGCACCATGAAGCCGAGGAGTTTGGCGACGAAGATGGCGATCTGCGCCACACCCACGGCCATCGAGGTGGCCGGTTCGTTCAGTCCACCGATGGGCAGCGTCCAGCCGCCGAGGAAAAGCGTCACCATCAGCGCGGAGGCCGCAATCATGGCCGCATATTCGCCGAGGAAAAAAAGGCCGAACTTCATCGAGCTGTATTCGGTGTGATAACCGCCGACCAGTTCCGTCTCTGATTCCGCCATGTCGAAGGGCAGGCGGTTCGTCTCAGCGAAGGCGGCGACGAGGAAAATGACGAAGGCGACGGGCTGCTTGAAGATGAGCCAGTCGAAAACGCTCTGCGACTGGTAGGCGACGACGCGGCCGAGGTTCAAGCTGCTCGTGCCGGCGAGAAAGTTTTGCCAGGTCGCGCTGAGCTTACTGGCGAGGGCCGGGTCGCCCATGAGCATAAAGAGCGAGACCACCGAGAGGCCCATCGCGATCTCGTAGGAAATCATCTGCGCGCTGGCGCGGATGCCGCCGAGGAAGGGATATTTGGAGTTAGCCGCGTAACCCGCGAGCACGATGCCATAGACCGCCAGCGAGACGATGCCGAAGGTGTAGAGAATGCCGACGTTCAGGTCGGCGATGACCATCTTCTGCGCGCCGAGCATGGAGCCGAAGGGGATCACGGCCACGGTCATGAGCGACGGGGCCATGGCCACGGCGGGCGCGATCCAGAAGTAGCCCTTGCGCACATGAGCGGGCGTGAAGTCCTCCTTCAGGAAGAGTTTCAACCCGTCCGCAATGGGCTGGAAAATTCCCAGGCTGATCAGGAAAGGCCCGATGACCGGAATCTTCCCGACGAAGGGCAGCGCCGTGCGGTTCGGCCCGACGCGATCCTGAATCCAGGCCGAGATTTTGCGCTCCGCGAGCACGGAGTAGGCGACCATCGGCAGCACGGCCAGAAAGACCACGCCCACGATCTTCACCACGCTAAAAAGTATGAAGTTCCAGTCCATCGCGAATCAGATTTGCACCGTCACGCCTGTGTCGCCCAGCGCCACCCACGTCAGACCGTTGAACCCTGGCACTTCCTTCGCCATCTGGTTGAACAGGCCTTCAATGCTCACGAAGCCGTTCTGGCCGGTGACGTTGTGAACCAGCTCGTGCAGGAATTCCCACTCGGGACGCGCATCGCCGCGCGGCTCGATGGCTTTGGTGAAACGCTGCACGCGGCCTTTCGCGTTCGTGAACGAGCCGCGCTTCTCGGCATGGGCGCAGCCGGGCAGCAGATAGTGCGCGGCCTCGGTGGTTTTGTTCGGGAGAATGTCGCTGACAATCAGTGTGTCGAGCTTGGCCAGCAAGTCGGCTCCGAGGCCGTGTTTGGTCACGTCCTCGCCGAAAATAATGAGTGTCTTAATCTTTCCGGCGCGAATGCCGTCCGCAATCTTTAGAAAGTTGCGGCCCATCTCGGCGTGGCAGTCCACGATGCCGGTCAGGATGGCGCCATTCGTATTCGGATTTTTGTCCGCGCTGACCAGCAGCTTGTCTGCGGCACCGTGGCGCGGGACGGAATCGGTGACGGCTCCCAGTTTCGTCGCCAGCTTCTTGAGCAGGAACAATTCTTCATTCGT
This sequence comes from Akkermansia sp., assembly GCA_043785945.1. Lineage (GTDB taxonomy): Bacteria > Verrucomicrobiota > Verrucomicrobiia > Limisphaerales > SIBH01 > JANNGC01. The sequence continues at coordinate 9,255 of JAYVWQ010000101.1, read as the reverse complement.
CTGCCGCGCCGAGGCGACCACGGCGACCGAGCCGGACGGCGCCTTCCGCAGCAGCTCCGAAATTTCAGCGAGCACCGACGACCAGGTGACACCCTCCCCGACCTTGGACCTTGGACCTTGAACCTTGGACAACCGCTTCTCGCTCCCAATCCACTTGTAGTTGAGCCGCCCGGAGTCACACATCCAGCACGCGTTCACCGCGTCGTTCTCGCGGGGTTCGTAGCGATAGACTTTGTCCTCGCGCGAACCGATGACCGTGTTGCAGCCCGTGCCGCAGCTCGTGCAGAGGCTCTTCGTCTCCTTGAGGAACCAAACGCGCATCTGGAAGCGAAAATCCTTCGAGGTGAGCGCGCCCACCGGGCAGAGGTCCACGGTGTTGAGCGTGTAGTTGTTGTCGAACGGCTGGCCGGGGAACGCGGAGATGGTGTTGTAACTGCCGCGATTCACGATGCCGAGGGCGTCGTCGCCCGCGATGTCTTTCGTGAAACGAATGCAGCGCGTGCAAAGAACGCAACGCTCGGCGTCGAGCACGATGCGCGGGCCAAGATCAATGCGCTTGGACTTGTGAACCTTTTGCTCCACGAAGCGGCTCTGCGCCTGGCCGTAATCAACCGAGTATTCCTGGAGCTTGCACTCGCCGGCCTGGTCGCAAATCGGACAGTCGAGCGGGTGATTGATGAGCAGCGATTCCAGCACGCCCTCGCGCATCTGCTTCACGCCCGGCGTGGCCGTGTAGATTTCCATGCCCGGCGAAATGGGCGTGGCACAGGCGATGGCGGGTCGTGGCGACTTGGCGATCTTCGGCGAGCCGTCTTCGTTGAGCAGCGGTTTGCGATCCGGTCCCAGCGCGGGCGTGCCGAACTCGACGAGGCACATGCGGCAGTTGCCCGCGACCGGCAGCTTCGGGTGATAGCAGTAGTGCGGCACGTCCACCTTCGCGAGGTGGGTCGCCTGAATCATGGTGGTCGCGACCGGCTTGCCCGTGATCGGATCCGGCATCGACTTCGGCACGGCGATGGCCTTGCCGTCCACCTTCACGGTGATGGTCTCGACCGCGGGCGCGGCAGGTTTCGGTTCGGTTGTCGTTGCGTTCGACATGTTAATGATGCGGACTCGCCGCGATCTTCAAATCACTCGTCGGTCCGGCTCCACTGCTCGCGCGGCGCGCTTCGTCCGCCGCACCTTTCGCGATGAACTCGTCTTTGAATTTCCCGACAAAACTTTGCACGGGCCACGAGCAGGCTTCGCCAAAGGCGCAGATGGTGCGGCCACCGGGAATGTTGTTGGCGATACCCAGCAGGTAGTCCGCGTCGCTCTTGCGGCCCTCGCCGTGCGAGAGGCGATGGAGCGCCTTCGACATCCAGAGCGAGCCTTCGCGGCAGGGTGTGCATTGGCCGCAGCTCTCGTGGGCGTAAAATTCGGCGATGTTCGCGAGCGCCTCGACGATGTCCACCGAGTCGTCCATCACGATGATGGCGCTGGAGCCGGACATGGAGCCGGCGGCGGCGAGCGAGTCGAAGTCGTAGGGCAGATCGAGCATGTCGGTTTCGACCTCGACCATGTTGCCATCCGCGCCCTTCTTCTTGAGCTTAAATTTTTCACCCGCCTTGAAAACTTTCGCGGACGAGCCACCGGGAATGACCGCCTTCAACTTGCGTCCGTCGCGCAGTCCGCCACCGAAGTCCTGATGGAAAATCAATTCACCAATCGTGGCCTTGCCAATTTCGATTTCGTAGTAGCCCGGCTTCTTCACGTTGCCGCTCAGGCTCACGATGCGCGTGCCGGTGTTGTTCGGCGTGCCGAGCTTGGCGAAAGCGCCCGCGCCCATCTCGACGATGTGCTTCACGTTGCAGAGCGTCTCGACGTTATTGACGATGGTCGGGCACATCCACAGTCCGAGGATGGCCGGGAAATACGGCGGCTTGATGCGCGGATAAGGCCGCTTGCCTTCGAGCGATTCAATCAGTCCCGTTTCTTCGCCGCAGATGTAAGCGCCCGCGCCACGATGGACGTGGATTTCCAAATCGTAGCCACTGCCGAGGATGTTCTTGCCGAGGAAACCCTTGGCCCGAGCTTCCTTCAACGCGCGATTCAAGATGCGCGCGCCCTCGGGCATCTCGCCGCGGATGTAGATGTAGGCCAGCTTCACGTCATTCGCGAAGCAGGAGATGATCATGCCCTCGATCAACGGGTGCGGATCCTTGTGGATGATCTGGCGGTCCTTGAACGTGCCCGGCTCGGATTCGTCCGCGTTGCAGATGAGGTAAATGGGCTTGCCGCTCTTGCGATCCACGAACGACCACTTCAGCCCGCAGGAGAAGCCCGCGCCGCCGCGACCACGCAGTCCGGAGGCCTTCACGTCCTCCCGGATGACTTCTTGCGGCGTCATCTTCCTGCCGTCCGGCAAATCCTTGGGCGCGATGGTGAGTGCCTTCTTCAAGCCCTCATAGCCGCCGTGGCGCAGGTAACACTCGAGGTCGTTCGAGTACCCCGCCGCATCGGCGTGCTTGAGAATGAGGCGGAATTGCTCGGGCATATCAGGTTCTTGACTCAGGGATGAAACTCACTACCTTCTCGCCGCTCGCGCACTGCCCGATAGTGTAATGGTAGCACAACAGATTCTGAATCTGTTTGTCATGGTTCAAATCCATGTCGGGCAGCCAATTCATTTATACTTCTCCAAAAGCTGGTTCGCCTTCTCGTGGTTGACGCCCTCGTAGAAATCCTCGTTGCACATCATCACCGGGGCGGTGCCGCAGCTCGCGAGGCATTCGACAAACTCAACCGTGTATTTGCCGTCCTTCGTCGTCTGCGCGCCGTGCGCGTGGGAATCCAGTCCCAAGCGCTGGCAGAAATGTTGGTGCAGCTCGCCGGAGCCGCCGAGGGCGCAGCTCAACGTGCGGCACACTTTCAGGTGATGCTTCCCCACCGGCGCGCGTTGCAGCATCGGATAGAAGGTCACGATCTCGTAGATGTTGATCGGCGACAGCCCGAGCTTCTTCGCCGCCCAGGCCACCGCTTCCTGCGGAATCCAGCCGTGCGCTTCCTGGATGGCGTGCAGCACCATCAGCGAGGCGGCACGCTGCTTGTCGGCCGGGTAATGCGTGAGCAGTTCGGCCACGTCCGCTTCGAGCGTGGGCGTGGGTTTCCAAGTCGCGTCAGAGCTCAGCTCGTTGGGAATGGATTCGTAGGTTTCGCTCATCGGTCACACTCTCCCATCACGAAATCAATCGATCCCAAAATGCTCACCACGTCGCTCATCATGTGGCCGGGCAGGACGTGGGACATGATGCTCAGGTTCACGAACGAGGGCGCGCGAATCTTCAAGCGATACGGCGTGCCGCCGCCGCGTGAGTTGATGTAGAAGCCCAGTTCGCCCTTGGGATTTTCCGCGCCGAAATAAATTTCTCCGGGCGGCGCGTTCACGCCCTGCGTCACGTTGATGAACTGGTGAATCAGTTCCTCCATGCTCGTGAGCACTTTGCTCTTCGGCGGCAACGTGACTTTGCCATCCGCGATGTTCACCGGCTCTTTGCCTTCGTTGTCCGCGCCGCCGGGAATGCGGTCGAGGCACTGCCGGACGATGCGCACGCTTTGGCGCATTTCTTCCATGCGGACGAGATAACGGTCGTAGCAATCGCCGACTGAGCCGAGGGGCACATCGAACTCCAAGTCCTTGTAGATGAGATAAGGATTCGCCTTGCGCACATCGTAGTCCACGCCGCAGCCGCGCAGGTTCGGACCGGTAAGACCGAAGTCGATGGCGTCTTCCTTCGAGATGACGCCGACGTCACGCGTGCGGTCCACGAAGATGCGGTTGCGCGTGAGCAGCGTCTCCGACTCGTCGAAGTTCACCACTACCTGGTCGCAGAACTTCCGCACCGCCGCGACCCAACCGGGCGGCGTGTCGCGCGAAACGCCGCCGATGCGCGTGTAGCTCGTGGTGAACCGCGCGCCGGTCAGCGCCTCGAACAAATTGTAGAGCTTCTCGCGCTCCGTGAACGTGTGCATGAACACGGTCAGCGCGCCCACGTCCATCGCGTAAGCGCCCAGCCCCAGCAGATGCGCCGAGATGCGCGCCAGTTCGCAGCAGATCACGCGGATGTATTGGCAGCGCGGCGGCAGCTTTTGGTCAATACCCATCAGCTTTTCCACGGCCAGCGCGTACGCCACGTTGTTCGCCAGCGGCGCGAGATAATCCAGTCGATCCGTGTACGGGATGAACTGGGTGTAGGTCATGTTTTCGGCGATCTTCTCGTCGCCACGATGCAGGTAACCGATGTCAGGAATGGCCTTGGTGATAATCTCGCCATCCATCTCCAAGACGATGCGGAGCACGCCGTGCGTGGACGGATGCGACGGTCCCATGTTGAGGACCATCTTCTCCCCTTCCATCTCCGAGGCATGAGTGGCGAGCTGCGCTTCCGTTTCGCCCAAGTGCTTCGCGTCCGCCGCGGCGATCCGCGAAGGCGCGTCACGAAAAGTGATTTCCTGGGTGGTAGCCATTTATTTGTCTGGAGTCCTCACGCGCGGTTCGCGATTAAGCGCGCCGTTGCCGCCCGCCACGGTGACGAACGGGCCGCCTTCGAGCGGCGCGGTTTTGGTGAAGGCCACATCCGGCATCTCCGTCGGCTTGCCGGCCAACGGGAAATCTTTGCGCAGCGGGAAGTAAGGATAGCCGTCCCACATCAGGATGCGGCGCAGGTCGGGATGCCCGCGAAAACGCACGCCCATCATGTCGTAGATTTCGCGCTCGTGCCAGTCCGCCGTGCGCCAGACCGTGCTGATGGTCGGCAGTTCGGACTTCTCCTCGCTCACGCTGGTCTTCAGGCGCAGATGCGTCTTCTGCTCCATTTGGTAAAGCTCATAGACCATCGTCCAGCGCGGGTCTTCCCCGAAGTTGTCGATGCCCGTGATGTCCAGAAGCATGTTGAACCCAAGCGACTTTTTCGCGAACTCGCAGACTTCGGCGATGCGCTCCGCATCCGCGACTAGCAGCGTGACCTCGCCGCGAAACTCACCCGGTTCGGAGAGCAGTTCTCCAAACTTGGCTTTGAGTTGATTGGCGAAATCTAGGGCGGACATCGGAGTCTAAAATTAAGCGGCGGTTTTGCGGCGGCGGCCGATGGCTGATTCATCGGCGACCTTGCCCTGCATTTTGATCAGCGCATCCAGCAGCGCCTCGGGACGCGGCGGACAGCCCGCGATGTAAACGTCCACCGGGATGATGTTGTCCACGCCTTGTAGCACGGCGTAGCTGCGATACATGCCGCCAGTCGAGGCGCACGCGCCCATCGCGATGACCCACTTCGGCTCCGGCATCTGGTCGTAAATGCGCTTCACCGCCAGCGCCATTTTGTAAGTGACCGTGCCGGCCACAATCATCACGTCCGACTGACGGGGGGAAAAACGCATCACCTCCGAACCGAAACGCGCAATGTCGAAGCGGCTCGCGCCCGCCGCCATCAGTTCAATCGCGCAGCACGCCAGGCCCATGGGCATGGGCCAGAGGGAGTTGCTGCGGAACCAGTTCAGGGCGGCATCGACCCGGGTGACGACGACTTCACCCTCGATTTTCGAGTTGTAACCGAACTCAGTTGTCGATGCTGTCTGTTGCATACGCTCGTTGGAGTGTCGCGGAACAATTCCGTGACAGGGCAGCGTATTCAGCGTGAAAAAACCCGGCAAGCCGTTTTGTGATTTTTTTCACAATGTCCGATCCCGCGAGGGGAAACGAGTCGGTGACACCTTCTGCGCCGGCCAGAGAGGCACGGGCCTCCACGTTAATCTTACCCGGCGTGCGTCTCCCTTTCGCGCCCAGGTCCGCGCTGCTCCCGGAAAAACATCGGTAACACTTCCTGAAAAATGCTTCTGAGGCGGGTGAAGTAGGAATAGAAGTTATGAAAACCATCGTGATTGAAACCATTCAGTGTCCGAGTTGCGGGAAGTCCATGTCGGCGGGGGCGCTGGCCGGGTTGTGTCCGGCCTGCCTGCTGGCGCAGGGCCTGGGGACGGACGTGGGCGGCGGACGCAAAGCGCCGTTCGTGCCGCCACCGCTGGAGGAGGTGGCGAAACTTTTTCCACAGTTGGAAATCCTCGGCCTGCTCGGAGCGGGCGGCATGGGCGCGGTGTACAAGGCGCGGCAGCCCGCGCTGGACCGCATCGTGGCGCTGAAGATTCTGCCGTCGCACAACGAGGAGGGCGCGAACTTCGCCGAGCGTTTCAATCGCGAGGCGCGCGCGCTGGCGCGGCTGAGTCATCCGAACATCGTCGCGGTTTTCGAGTTTGGGCAGGCGGGCGCGCTCGGCTTTTTCATCATGGAGTTCGTCGATGGCGCAAACCTGCGCCAGTTCGAAAAAGCCGGTCGCCTATCTCCGCGCGAGGCGCTGCAAATCATCCCGCAGATTTGCGACGCGCTCCAATACGCCCACGACGAAGGCGTGGTTCACCGCGACATCAAGCCTGAGAACGTGCTCGTGGATCGCAAGGGCCGCGTGAAGATCGCGGACTTTGGGCTGGCGAAAATTCTCGGCCAGGACGCGGAGTCGCTTCGCCTTACCGCCGAGGGGCAGGTCATGGGCACGCCGCATTACATGGCCCCGGAGCAGATCGAGAAGCCGCTCACCGTCGATCACCGCGCGGACATTTATTCGCTCGGCGTGGTGCTTTACGAAATGCTCACCGGCGATCTGCCGCTCGGCAAATTCGCCCCGCCCTCGCGCAAGTATCAGCTCGACGTGCGCCTCGACGACGTGGTGCTGCGCGCCCTGGAGAACGATCCCGCCCGTCGCTACCAACACGCGAGCGAAGTGAAGACCCAGGTGGAGAACATCGCCGCGACTCCGGCTCCGGCCTCGCCACCGCTCCCTGAATCCCAACGCACTGAAGAAAGTCCGCGCCCCGTTCCCACGACGGCCACGCGACCGAGATCGTTGGTGGTCGTGGCAGCCTTGTTCATGGTGGCAGGCGGTCTGGCGGCGTGGGATGTGGGGCGCAGCTTGCACACGCAAATTCACAGCTACAACCTCGGCGTGTTCGCCCTGCCCGTCGGAATTGGCCTGCTGCGGTTGCGCCCGAAGTGGCGTGCCACCGCGCTCTTGATGCTGTGGCTGCCGCTCGTGCTGGCGGCCATCGCCGGCGTCATGGCGCTGTTTGGAAACTTTCACCTTCCGCCTTTCACCAGAGTGGAACTGTTCGGTCACACGTTGACCGGCCCTGCCGGCATGTTGTGCGCGATGGCCGCCGGGGTCGTTTGGTTCGCATTGTTCGTGTGGACGAATCATGTGCTGCTTCGGTCGGACGTGGCCGCGCTCTTTCAACGGAGGGGCTGGGTGCGCCCTTGGACGGAGTGGGCCGTATTGGCGGGCGCAATTCTTTTGGCGTTCGCGGTGTCGCCACGAAATGGACCGCCCGCAGTTTCGGTAATCGGAGCACCCAACTCTTCGCCCGCAGTTTCGAGCGCCACTCCATTCGCCCCGACCAAAACCATCGTGCTGACGAGAGCCACCAACCAGATGGTCGGCGAGTCAGGGGATGTGCGGACTGTTGGGGTGTGGTCGGACAACTACTTGCAGCCGGGCGAGGCGCTGCGGGTGCGGGTCAAAACGCAAGAAGGAGAAATGCAAGACACCCCCGCCAGTCTTTTTGTGCAATGCCAGCAGGGCAAAGTAAGCACGTCGTCCGTGTTCACCTGGTTTCTCAAGGGCGCGTTTGGAGAGAAAGAAGCCGAGGCCGCCGTCGCCCAAATTCGAGAGAACAAGACCGAGCGACCAATCACGCTGGCTTCCCGCCAACCAGTGGAATTGTTCTCGGTCACGAACCGCTTCGGCGGAGTCATGGTCGGTTATGCGGAGTTCGTGCGCACGGACCCGCCGCCGGTGAAAGGAGCTGACGGTGCAGCGGTCAAAGTTCGGGCGCTGGTGCGCATCAAGGATTTCACCGGCTATTTTCCCAGCGTGAATTATTCGGCAGAAGTGCCTCCGGGTTACGCCTTGCGGGCGACGGCCAGCGATGGACAAGTCAGCTCGCACACGCCGGCGGGCCCTTACGAGTATTCCAGCACCTGGTTTCAGCCTTTTCGCTCCCGAGTTCCCTTGGCCTCAAAGCCGGGTTCGCTGGGACAGGATCAAACGCCCCAGGCGGCTTTCCAGGCGCAACTGCAAGCACTCCAAGATCAGGGACCGCTGGAAGTCGTCCTTGGCGAACCCAGATTATTGTTCTCCATCACCAACAGTCCCGGCGAGGTGTGCAGCGGCTTTCTTGAATTGGTCGGCCCCAACCCGAACGCCACTCGATGAGTTCATCCGGTGAAACCCAGTCCACGCCGCGCGGCGACATCTTTGTCACCACGCGCTGGACGGTCGTGCTGCACGCGGGGCGCAAGTCCTCGCCGCAGTCGGACCGCGCGCTGGGCGAGTTGTGCCAGACCTACTGGTATCCACTTTACGCCTACGTGCGGCGGCGCGGGAAGACGAAGGAGGACGCGGAGGATTTGGTGCAGGCGTTCTTCGAGAAATTTCTGGAGAAGAATTATCTCGAAGGTCTGAGCGCCGAGCGCGGGAAGTTCCGCGCCTTCCTGCTCGCGTCGCTGAAACATTTTCTCGCCAACGAGTGGGACAAGTCGCAGCGCCAGAAACGCGGCGGCGGCATCACGCATCTCTCACTCGACTGGCAGAGCGCCGACGCGCGTTTCCATCTCGACCCGCCCGATCCGACCAGCCCCGACAAGACCTTTGACCGCGAGTGGGCGTTGGCGTTGCTGGAGCGGGTCATCACGCGATTGCGCGACGAGTGCGTGAGGGACGGAAAGGACACGGTTTTTGAGCAGGCGAAGGGTTATTTGATGGTGGGCGAACAGGCGATTCCCTACGCCGCTGCCGCGCAGAAACTCGATATGGACGAAGGCGCGGTGCGTGTGGCCGTGCATCGCCTGCGCAAAAGATACCGAGAATTGCTGCGCGATGAAATCGCGCAGACTCTCCACGACCCGGCGCAGGTGGAGGAAGAATTGCGCTCCCTCCAAGCGGCGCTTGCGGGCTGAACAGTTTGATACCAACCGCCGTTGGATTCTAGGGAACCGCTGATTTAATCAATACCCGGAAAATTCGATCCAATTCCGACCATCAAATTACTTTCTGCTGAAAACAAAATCGTTCATGCGTCATCCTGGCGAGTCGGGATTCACGCAAAATTACAAATGCCGATTTAATCAGCGGTTCCTTAGATGCGTCGGCCTTGGTGATCGTCCCCTGCCCT
>JAYVWQ010000100.1:0-5273 GCA_043785945.1 Akkermansia sp. | reverse complement strand
CGGAACACTTCATCGAGCCGGCCTTCCTCGGTGTGCAGTTCCTCGAACTTCCAGTTCGACTGCGTGACCGCCTCGGCCACGGCGCGGGCGAACGCGCCGTTGCGCGTCTTGTCGCTCGGATAGGCGCGCGCCCAGACGACGCCCGGTTCTTCCTTCACGATGGCGGCCTTGGCCGCGCCGGTCACGCTGGCGAGCCGTTGCTTCACCGCGTCGGCGCCCACGCCGAGGATGCGCAGCGAAACCGCGCCCGCCACATCGGAGCGCTGCTTGAGTTCCTGCGGCGTGCCGTTGGCCACAATCTGGCCGCGATCAATGATGATGGCGCGCGAACAAACCGCCTCGACCTCTTCGAGGATGTGCGTGGAAAAAATGATGGCCTTCTTCTCGCCCATGCGGCGGATGAGTTGTCGGACCTCGTGTTTCTGGTTTGGGTCCAGGCCGTCGGTCGGTTCGTCGAGAATCAGAATTTCCGGGTCATGCACAATGGACTGCGCGAAGCAGGTGCGGTGGCGGTAGCCCTTGGAGAGCGTGTCCACGCTTTGATGGAGGACGTTTTCAAGGAAGCACATTTCCACGGCGCGGCCCACGGCGCGTTTCTTGGCGTCGCCGCTCAGGCCGCGCAGTTCGGCGGAGAAGGTCAGGAAGCCCTGCACCGTCATGTCGGTGTAGGCCGGGGCGTTCTCCGGCAGGTAGCCGATGAGGCGCTTGGCCGGGAGAGGGTTCTCCAACATGTCGAAGCCACCGACCTTGATCCGGCCCTCGGTGGGAGGGATGAACCCGGTGATCATGCGCATGGAAGTGGACTTGCCCGCGCCGTTCGGCCCGAGGAAGCCGAGGACCTCGCCGCGCTCCACGGAAAACGAGATGCCGTTGACGGCGCGTTTCGTGCCGAATGTCTTGACCAACTTTTCTACTGTTATCATGGCCGTGTCTTTTGCCCTGTGGACGTTTGTGCCCCATCTGCCGTTCGGAAGAGCGGGAGCAAATAGCAACTCCGCCCCGTGCTGTAAAGATGGTTCAAGGCATATTTGCCCTGCCGAGCCGTCAGCCTGCCCCCGCACCTTCCGCCGTTCGGAACGCTTGGATTTTCCCGGCGGAAAAATGTTCAAAAATATTTTGCGGGAAGGTGGGGCGCGTCGCTCCGCGCGCGCCGCCGGATCGGAAAGATGCGAATGAAGAACGGAAACCTCCACCGGCACGAACCGTTCATGCTTACGGACTCGTCCACACTTCACCCCGGCGCGCGCGGAGCGACGCGCCCCACCGGTCGCGGATTTACTCAGGCGGATATTGTTTTGCCACGAACGGTGCCGCGTGATTCTCTTGTGCCATGCACCGGGCCAGCACATTTACTTCAGCCCTCCTGCGCCAACGCTGGTTGACGCCGCCGCAGTGCGCTCACATCTGACTCTCAATTTATGAAACAACTGCTCAATTCATTCGACCCCGTGTCGGCGGGCCTGGCCCGCAGTGTCTTGGAAACAGCGGGCATCGCCTTTGAGGTGCGGAACGAATCCATGTCGCAGGTCATGCCTGGCGTGGCCTTCGCGCCCGAACTGTGGGTCAGCGACGAGGACTTCGAGGAAGCGAAGCGCTTGCTAGCGACGACGCCGAGCGAGGGCGGTGCGGTCTGATCAGCGAACCCGTCTTCACTCCCATTTCCAAAACCGCGCCGCACAGACTGACGCACGCACGGCCAACGCCCCCGCGTAGCCGGGGATGGAGGGCAGCGCAGTCATCCACCATTCCGAAGCCGCCGCCGTGTCGCCGCGCACGCTGAGGAGGCGCGATTCTGCGAGACTGACTTCAAACTGATCCAGCCCGGAAAAAACGCCGTCCCCGCGCGCTTTCACAAATGCTTCCTTGCGCGTCCACAGATCGAAGAAGCCCCGCGCACGTTCCGCCTCCGGCAAAGCCCGCCACGCGTCCTTTTCTCCAGTCGCGAAATAGCGAGCCACGATTTCGTCCAGGCGCGGCCGTTGTTCGTTCACGCGCTCCAGATCCACGCCGATGGCCCCGGCGCGGCTCACGGCAAAGGCCGCGTAGTCACCGGAGTGCGAGGTGTTGAAGTGGAGTCTGCGGGGCGCGGGGTCTTGCAACTCTGGTTTGCCGTGCGCCCCGGCGCGGAAAACAATTTCCGCCGCGTCACAGTCTAGGCACCGCGCGAGGATGGTGCGGAGCAGACCGCGTGTCTGCTGCCAGCGTTCGCGCCGTTCGAGCACAGAGATTTGGGCGGCCCGTTCCAGTTCATCTCGTGAGAGAGTGGCGGCCAAGCGCGCGGAGTTATCGCCAACCGACGGCAGGTGGGCGAGCCAAACGTGCGCCTCATCCGTCACGAGCGTGGGCCATGGAGAAGGTTTCTGCCACTGCTGGGCCGGACCGATATTGTTCATCGTGCTGCTCGTGCGGTTGAAGTTGCCTGTGAGCGCCTTTCCACATCGACAGCCCCAGCTTGTTCGTCCATTTTCCCGCGCACAAGCCCGTGTACAAAATCCTTGGCGGTGATCAAAGGGAATACGGGCCAGTGCTCAGACCCATTAAGGCCGTCTTTTCCCGCCGGGAAACAATTTCACGCCCCTCATAATTCCTTAACATCGGTCCACCAATCCTGTGCGCATGAAGACAACGCACGTCACTTCCGGGAAGATTCGGTCTCAACTGCTGGTTGTCATTTTCGCCATGACGGTCGGCTCGGTTCGCGCGGCGGACCCGCACTTGGATTCGTGGTTCACCGCCAACTCCGGCAAATACGCGCGGGTCTATACGAACGACGCCAACAAGACCGCCGGCGCCAGTCTCACCACCTGGGGCAATGGTTCGCAAAACCAGACGCTGCCGGCCTACGCGGGCGTGCAGGAGATATATTCGTCGCCGACTTGGGTTTACATCCGCAGCACCGGCCTGGGCAGTCACATCATGGGGCCTTGGTTGAACGGCGCTTTCCCAAACCTGCCTAAGAATCAAAAGGTGTTCTACCGCATCCCGCGCACGCCCGCGACCAGCGGCACGCATACCCTGACCGGGTTGGGGGCCATCGGCTACTTCGTCGATGGCGTGGCCATGTTTGATTCGCGGGATGGCTTTGTGTGGACGGGCGCGGCCGAGAGCGGCAATGGCACCGGGTACTGGAATCGCGAGGCCTATGTGAACGAAGGCGCGACCTTTGATCCCGGCTACGCGCATCAAGAGAACACCGGCAATCATCACTACCACGCGAACCCCATCGCGCTGCGTTACTTGCTCGGCGACCACGTGGATTACAATGCGGCGACGAAGACTTATTCTGAATCGACCAATGCGGTGACGAAACATTCGCCCATCCTCGGCTGGGTGCGCGACGGCTATCCAGTTTACGGACCCTACGGCTATTCCGTCTCCAACAATGCTTCGAGCGGGATGCGACGGATGCTCTCCGGCTTCCAGCTTCGCAACGGCTCGCGCGGCTCGGACAATCTCACCAACGCCGGGCGCTCCACGATTCCGCCATGGGCGGTGCGCGCCTACAACGTGGCGAGCGCGCAGAGCGGTCCGGCCGTCAGCGTTACTTATCCGCTCGGCCGCTACATGGAGGACAACGCCTTCCTCGGCGACCTGGGCTACGCGATGGGCACCGACTTCGATCTCGACGAATACAACGGGCGCTGGTGCGTGACGCCGGAATTTCCCGCCGGCACCTATGCCTACTTCGTCAGCATCAGCAGCAACGGCACGCCGGTTTATCCCTACAACATCGGGCGCTCCTATTACGGCGCGCCCAGCGGTGCCGCTGTGACCACGCTGACGGAAAGTGTGACGACAAATTTCGTCGGGGGCGCAAGCGCGCCGTCGTCCTTGAGCAAGCCTGCGGTGGGCGGCGGCAGCGTGACATTGGTGTGGAGCGCCACCGAGGGCGGAACGTATTGCGTCGAGTCCACGACAAATTTCACGACATGGACGACGAACGCCACGAACCTCGCGGCCAGTGGGAACACCGGTCGCTACACGAACAGCAGCGGGGGCGGCCTCGGTTTCTATAAGATCGCCCGCACCGCGCTGGCGACATACGATCCCGTGACCGGCGCGGGCGGCAGCACCGGTATTCTGAGCGTCTCGCCCACGAGCGGGGCGCGCGGCACCACCTTTACGCTCACCATCAATCTCGATGGGGCCGTCAATCCGCCGCCGGCCAATGCCCCGATCAACAGCGTGACCGTGGGCGGCATCACCGGCACGGGCCATGTCCACGTCAGTCAGACGCAGGTCACGAGCAGCATCACCATCGCGGCGGGCGCGGCGACGGGGCCGCAGACGGTGACCGTGATTTTCCCCGGCCCGCCGGGCAATCCGACGGCGACCGTGACCTACACGCTGCCCAACGGATTCACCATTAACTGACCACCTGAATGAAAGCGCCACACCTCAGCGATGGCCGACGCCCTTTCGTCGGTCTGGGGTCTTTCGCGACCGTGCAGGATCGTGGCTTCACCATTCGCCTCACCGATCCGGCCCCGGCCAGCCCTGGATTTTACCGGGTGCTGGCTGAATGACGAAGCGATGAAGCAGGATTGCCCACGAAACACTCGCTGGCCCATCGCCGCTTTGGCGCTCGCGGCCTTCTGTTGCGTGCGCGTCTGTGCCCATGACCTGCGGATTGAAGTCATGCCGGTGTTTCAAGGTGTTCCGCTCGTCTTCGACAAACTTGCATTGACCAATGCCACCGGTCAGGCGTTCTCAGTTACCCGCCTCGATTTTCTCCTCTCCAACTTCAGTCTGCGTCGGAGCGATGGCACCTGGCTGGCGCTCACGAACGAGCCGGCCTACCTGAGTCCGCGCGAGGGGCGCACGAGCTTCCGGGTCGAGGGAATTCCCGCAGGCACCTATGACCGCGCGCGCTTCCTGGTGGGTGTGACACGGGACTTGAACCACGCTGACCCGGCGCAGTTCGGCCCCGCGCATCCGCTCAATCCCAACGTGAACGGGCTGCATTGGAACTGGCAGGACGGCTATGTATTCCTCGCGCTGGAAGGCCGCTGGCGCGACGCATCAGGCGCATGGAACGGATATTCCTTCCACCTCGCCACCGACCGGATGATCACGACGGTCGAACGTCCGCTGGTGCTCGAAGTGACGGGTGATCACGAGCTGCAACTTCACCTGAGCGTGGATAAGATTTTTGCCGGTCGTCGCGCCGTCGTGCTGGAGGCCGACCATGCTTCCACCCACTCGAGGGAAGGGGATGCGCTGGCGGAAGGTTTGCGGATGAATTTAGCGGGAGCTTTTTCCTTTGCCCATGC
>JAYVWQ010000099.1:0-1905 GCA_043785945.1 Akkermansia sp. | reverse complement strand
GGCGGCAAAATTGGAAAATCACTGGTGGAGAAGGATCACACCGGCACCGCCCTTTCCGCTGTCGCGAAAGCCAAGGCGCGTGGGGTGCAGTTTCTTCTCCCCGTGGACAATGTGATCGCCACCCCCGTGGACACCGGCAAAGTGAACAAGAAGGGCCGCACTATTTTTGATTTGCAGAATCCGCGCGTGATCAGCGGTGACATTCCCGACGACTCCGAGGGATTGGACATCGGCCCGGAGACGGCCAAGCAATTTGCCGCCGTCATTCGTGGCGCGAAGACGGTTCTTTGGAATGGCCCAATGGGCATGTTCGAGGACACGCGTTTTGCTGAAGGCACGAATGCCGCCGCCCGCGCCGTGGTGGAAGCCACACAGCAGAACGGGGCCAAGAGCATCATCGGCGGCGGCGACAGCGTGAAGGCCATCAACATTGCCGGACTCGGGGATCAGGTGACGTTCATGAGCACCGGCGGCGGGGCGAGCCTGGAGTTTCTCGAAGGCAAGGTGCTGCCCGGCGTGGCGGCCCTGAGCGACCGTTGATGAACCTGGAGCGTTTCAGGAACCGGCACGGAAAAATCTGGCTCAATGTCGGCGGGGGTAATTATTTCATCGACGACTTCGTGAACGTGGACAGCAACTTCCTCTATTTCCTCGCGCCGTTCTATCCGGTGCTGAAACCGTTGCTCAAGGCTCCGGCGCGCGAGTGGATCGAGGGCTATCAGGCCCAGCGGCGGCCCGACAATTTCCTGTTCGCGAACTGCCGTCTGCCGCTGAAATTCCCCGCCAGCTCGGTGGACCACATTCTGATCTCGCACTTCCTTGAGCATCTGCATCTCGAACACGCGCTGGGCGTGCTCAAGAATTACTTCTCCATCCTGCGCCCCGGCGGCACGCTCCACATCATCGTGCCGGACCTGGAGGCGCGCGCGCGGGAATACGTGAGCCGCATCGGCGATCCGGCCGCGACGGATTTTTTTGTGGAGTGGACCAATTTTGAGAAGCCGAAGATGCCCCGGGCCATCCTGCGTTTTTTGCGCGCGACCACGCTGTTCGACATGGAGCACTGCTGGCTCTACGACCATGCTTCGCTCCGCCAGAAAGTGCGCGAGGTCGGATTCAATCTCCTAGAGAAAAATGAGTCGCCGAGCGCCGCGTGGCGTTTGAACGATGCTTGCCAAGTGAACATTCTCGTGCAAAAACCTGCGGCCTGATTTAACGGGACGCCCTAAAAACATGGACAAAGAACGCAAGCTCATCATCGCCGGCAACTGGAAAATGAACAAAACCGTGGCCGAGGCGCTGGACCTCGTGAACGGTTTGAAGCTGGAACTCGACAAGGTGAAGGAGATCGACGTGGTCGTGGCCCCGCCGTTCACCGCTCTGAGCGAGGTTTCCAAGGCCATCCTCTCCTCGCGCAACATCGCGCTGGCCGCGCAGAACATGAGCGAGAACGCCATGGGTGCCTTCACCGGCGAGATTGCGGCGCAGATGCTCAAGGAATTTTCCGTGCGCTACGTCATCCTCGGGCACTCCGAGCGACGCATGTTCCAGAAGGAGAGCGACGAATTGATTTCCAAGAAGGCGCAGACCGCGCACGCGGCCTCGCTCAAGCCGATTGTCTGCGTGGGTGAGACCCTGAACGAACGCGAGGCCGGTCACATGGAGAAAGTTCTGGAGACGCAGGTGCGCGGCAGCCTCGCCGGCCTGACCAAGGAACAGATGGCGGAAACGGTCGTCGCCTACGAACCCGTCTGGGCCATCGGCACGGGCAAGACGGCCAGCGCCGCCCAGGCCCAAGAGGCGCATGCCTTCATCCGCCAGTTGCTGGTGAAGATTTTTGATGATGCAGTTGCCCGCAAGGTCCGCATTCAATACGGTGGCAGCGTCAAACCGGCCAATGCCCGC
>JAYVWQ010000098.1:0-4609 GCA_043785945.1 Akkermansia sp. | reverse complement strand
AATTACTTTCTGCTGAAAACAAAATCGTTCCTGCGTCATCCTGGCGAGTCGGGATTCACGCACAATTACAAATGCCGATTTAATCAGCGGTTCCCTAAGGAGATCAAAATATGAAAAAGAAGAAGCCAATTCGCGTCCGTTGCAGTTTTGTTGCGCTCTTCATTCTGCTCGCCGCCGGTCTCGCGGCCCGCGCGGGCGTGACGAATCTCACCGTCAGCCTGCCATTAATCGACTTCGGAAACTACGACGGAAACGGCGAGCACGGCGCGCTGGAGCAAGACCCCACGGCGGGAAAAGTTTCCTACCAGCCGGGCCGCAACCCGCGCCGGAGCTGGCTGGCCTTCTCCATCCCGAATTTTCCCGGCACGATCACCGGGGCGGTGCTCAGGACCTCCGTTTCGGCCTATGGCGCATACGTGGTTTCGAGCAACGCCACGCAAAATTTTGAACTGCGCGAAGTCGCCACGCCCGTCGCCACGCTGCGGCGCGGCGGCCTTGGCCAAACGAATATTTTCGCGGACCTCGCCGACGGGGCGCTTTACGCGGCGCTCACGCTGCCCACGGGCAACGTCGGTTTCTCACCCGTGTTGAACGCCAACTTTCTCGCCGCCGTGAACGCGGCGCGCGGCTCCGAACTCGCGCTGGGCGGCAGCATTCCCGGACTCAACCTGAATTCGCCGACGCAAGAGCGCGTGTCGATTCTCTACGGCGGCTACTATCTGCGGCTCGAATTGCAACTCTCCGTGCCTCAGCAGCCCAGCATCTACGCGGCCCCGGCCCCGAACGATTCCCTCGGCGGTTCCAATGCCGTTTATCTCACGGTGGGCGCGAGCGGCGCGGCCCAGCTTACCTATCGCTGGTTCCTGAACGGCGTGCCCACGGTCACGGAGCAGGATTTTCCGCACTACTACGTGCAGAATGTCTCCGGCGTCGCCAAGCAGGTCTTCGTGACCGTGAGCAATGCCTTCGGCGTGGCGACGAGCGCGGTGGTGCAGGTGAAGGTCGGGCCGGAATTATTTCACCTGAATTTTCCCAGCCTGGTGGCGCGCGTCGATGACTACGTTCCGCTTTACGTGCAGAGCAGCTATTTCTACCAATACAACACGACCTGGTACAAGGACGGCGTGTTCCTCGGCGCGCTCGGTCCGTCGTGGACTCTGCCCACCGCGCGCACCAATGACGCGGGCGACTACCGCGCGGTGGTGACCGGCGCCTTCGGCAGCGTCACGACCGCCGTCGCGCGTCTCGACGTGGTCGAGACGCCGCCGCTCATCTGGCAGCACCCGGCGGGCGCCTCCGTTCCAGCCGGAGGCACGCTGTCCGCATCCGTCACGGTGGTCGGCGGTCCGAAGCCAGCGGTGCGATGGTTTCGCGATGGCGCGTTCGTGCCGGGACAAACGAACCAGACGCTCACCATTTACGGCGCGCAACTCAGCGACGCGGGCAACTACTTCGTGACCGCGAGCAATTACCTCGGCGTCGTCACCAGCCAGGTCGCGGCGGTGACGGTCTATCTGACGGCACCGTACATTACCCAGCAGCCGACGAATCAATCGGTCCCGGCTGGCGGCACGGCGCAGTTTCAAATTGGAGCCTACGGAAATCCATCTCCCGTCCTGCGCTGGTTTCACGATGGAGCGCCCGCCGCCGGGATGTCGCCGTCGAACACTGCGCCCTACCGGATTTACAACGTCACGGCGGCGGACGCCGGCAGTTACTACTGCGTGGTGAGCAACATTTCCGGTGTCGCCACGAGCCAGTCGGCGACGCTCACGGTCTTCAGCAGCGCGCCAAGTTTTGCCCTGCAACCCGCGAACCAGAACATTTACTACGGCGGCACCGCGCAATTTCAGCCGTCAGCCAGCGGAATTCCCACGCCGTCCTACCGCTGGTACCACGATGGCGTGCTCATTCCGACGAACAGTTCCGCGACGTTGACCGTCCCCAACGCCACCACGCCGGATCTCGGCTCCTACTTTTGTGTGGCCAGCAATGCTTCCGGCGTGGCGACCAGCTTGGTGGCGACGCTCACGCTGATCTCCGTGCCACCGATCCTGGGCGGCCCGGCAGATGTCACGCTCCTGGCCGGCAACAATGCCTACTTCCTCGTGATTGTGGACAACCCGGGAGCACCGATTGGCTATCAGTGGCAGCGCGACGGCGTGAACCTGACCAACACATGGTATTACCCCGACCAGTTCATCATTCAGAATCCACAGCCTGCCGACGCCGGACAGTATCGAGTCATCGTCACCAACTTATTTGGCGCGAGCACCAGCCGGGTCGCGACGCTCACCATCACCACCGCGCCGCCGGTCGTGACGTCGTTCTACATCTCCGCATCCAACGTGGTGGAAGGAACCGCCGTGGTGATCAGCGGCTCGGCGTCAGGCGGCCCGGTGCCGCAATTGAAGCTGCTCCACAACGGCCAGGCCATTTACACACCGAACATCTTCCCCGGCTTTGGCTCGTGGTATTTGCCAGCGGTGACGCTGGCCGGGGCCGGCGACTACACGCTCGTGGCGAGCAACTCGGTCGGCGTCGTGACCACAACGATCTCGCTTAGCGTGCAACGCGCCGGCCCGCTCGACCAATGGACGCTGCGCAATCCGCTGCCGCAGGGACGCGACCTGCACAGCGTCGTGTGGGGACAAAATCAGTTCGTCGCCGTGGGCGACAACGGCGCGCTCGTCACTTCGCCCAACGGCACGAACTGGACGGCGCACAACACGCAGACGGCGGAGTCGATTTACAGCGTCGCTTACGGGAACGGGCGGTTCGTCGCCGTGACCCGGTACGGCACGGGACGGGCCTTGACTTCGACCAACGGAGACAACTGGGAAAGCACGATGGTTCAATCCAACGCGGCATTCTTCGACGTGACGTTCGGCAACGGAACTTTTTTTGCCGTGGGCGAGATCGGGTCGCCCTACACACCGGTCGCGTTTCGTTCGACGAACGGCACCGACTGGAGCGCGGTCACCATTCCATTGGTCACGAACGCGTTCCCTCTGACGGCGACGTTCGGAGCCGGAAGGTTTCTCGCCGTGGATTATTCCGGCGTGGCTTACTCATCCACGGACCTCCTGACCTGGACTTCGGCGGCGAACATCATGCCATACGCGCCGTACACGTTAGGGTCGGCCTACGTCAACGGCGTGTTCATCGTCGCGGGCAATGACGGCCTTCTGAACAGCTCGGCCGACGGGCTGACTTGGGGGCAGGCCGTCCTCAATGGTGTGACGGGCAAAACACTCAATGGCATCGCCTCCGGTGCGGGCCGCTACATCCTCGTCGGGGCAAAAGGAAAAATCATTGCGTCCGCCGGCAACCTCCAATCGTGGTCCGCGGTGATCTCACCCACGGCAGACCGGCTTGATGACGTGATCTTCGCGAACAACCTCTTCGTCGCGGTCGGCGAGAACGGAACGATTTTGACTTCCAGCGACGGCCTGGGCTGGACGAATCAGACGCGCGGCGCGAACCATGACCTCGACGGCCTGGCCGTGGCGAACGGTCTCGCCGTGGCCGTGGGCAAGGGCGGCGCGATTCTCACCTCCACGGATGGCGCGGCCTGGAGTTACCGGCAGGCTCCCGGCGGCGCGTCGTTACACGGCGTGGCCTACGGCAATAGCCAGTGGGTCGCGGTGGGCGACAGCACGAACATCTTCACCTCGGTCAACGGCCTGAACTGGACGGCGCACTGGCCGGGCTTTTCGTTCTCGTATCTCAAGAGCGTGCTCTACGCGAACAACCTCTGGGTCGCCGTCGGCACGAACGGGCAAATCATCACCTCGCCCGACGCGCTGTCGTGGACAACGCAATACAGCCCTGTGGCCTACGACTTGAACGAAGTGACTTACGGCAAAGGCCTCTTCGTCGTGGTGGGGGACAACAACTTCCAGCCCAACGCCACGATCCTCACCTCGTCCGACGGCGTGGCCTGGGACTATCACGGTTACGGCAGCGGCAAGAACGCACGGGCCATCGCCTTCGCCAACGACCAGTTTGTGCTGGGGCTCAATGACGGCGTGATTCTGTACGGGAGCACCCCCGCGTTGCCTTACGCCGCCTGGCAGTACGGCGGCACCGGCATCAGTCAGAATGGTGCGAACCTGCGCGGCGTGACGTGGGGCAACAGTTTGTGGGTCGCCGTGGGCAACGATGGCCGCATCCTCACTTCGACCAACGCTGCGACCTGGCGGCAGCGCCTCGCGCCCACCTACGAGAACCTTCATGCCGTGCGTTTGCTCAACAACACCTTCATCGCCATCGGCAACGCGGGCACCATCCTGCAAAGCGCGCCGCTGGTGCCGCAAGTTTCGCTGCTGCGAGAAGACGGCCAGTTGCGCCTCCTCTTCAGCAGTCCTTACGAGGGTGTCTTCAAGCTGCAGCAAACGGACAATTTCATCTGGAGCGACCTGGCGGACATCACCAACACGGTCGGCACGGCGGAATACGTGGTGCCGCTGCCGCCGGGGAGCGGGCAGAAATTTTTCCGCGTGATTGCGCCCTAGAGCCTGTCATGCACTTTGTTCAAGCGGGCGTGTGAGAAATAAAGCTGTACGAACGGGGCACTTACGGGCATCAAGCTCGGGATGGCGAAATT
>JAYVWQ010000097.1:0-10099 GCA_043785945.1 Akkermansia sp. | reverse complement strand
AATTTCGCCATCCCGAGCTTGATGCCCGTAAGTGCCCCGTTCGTACAGCTTTATTTCTCACACGCCCGCTTGAACAAAGTGCATGACAGGCTCTAGGGCTTTCGCCAGCAACCTGCGCGGTGCCTTGCCCAATGCGTCGTTCATCGGCTTCACCGGCACGCCCATCGAAAAGACGGACGCGAACACGCGGAAGCGCCAACGGCGCGGCCTCATCCCAGCCTGGGGCAACGCCCCAGGTAACGGATCGGAAATGGGACAAGGGCTGAAGGCCCGATCCATTCTACCGCCGATGCGTCATTCATCACGCCACGTCGATTGAGGTCCTACGCATGGGTCGCGCCGTTGGCGCTTGGGGATTTATTGGGCGATTTCATGGGGCGTTGCCCCATGCTGGTATGGCGACGGGCCGTTGGCCCTGACCAGCAACCTGCGCGCTGCCTTGCCGAATGCGTCGTTCATCGGCTTCACCGGCACGCCCATCAAGACGACGGACGCGAACACTCGGGCGGCCCGGGAAATGACGAATGACGAATTCGGAATGTCGAACTGACTGAATTTGGCACCCGACTCGACACCTCACCTCGGTCTCTCCCCGTTCGAGGCGGAGAGAGAATTGGAGGCTGCGGGCGGTGGAGGGAAGATGAATGGAGTTCGCACCAATGCCCCCTCTCACCAGTCCCCGGAAACACCTCATCCGGCTTCGCCACGTTGACTCGCTCGCGCTCATTCGCTCGGCCCTCGCGGGTCTTCACCTTCGGTCGAATGCCTTTCACCATTTCCCAAACAGCTCAAGTCTTCCCATCCGCTGCGGAGAAGGAAAAAACGATCGGCGAAGGTGGGCAGTTTCCTGGAGCTTTTTGCGGTCTGTTCAATACTTCCGGTTCGGCAGTTCTGTCGCCGCCACTGACTGCTCGAAGACCTGATCCGGCACCACCGTCCTCTTCGGCAGGGCCTCGCCCTTGCGCGCCTTCTCCACCGCGTCGAAGGCGAGCGGGCCGAGGAGCGGATTGCACTCGACCGTGCAGTTCAGTTCGCCGGCGACCATGGCCGTGAACGCCGCTTTCACCGCGTCAATGGAGACGACGAGAATGTCCACGCCGGGTTTCTTGCCGGCGGCTTTGATTGCCTCGATGGCCCCGAGCGCCATGTTGTCGTTGTGCGCATAGACGGCGGTGACGTCCTTGCCGTGCTGTTGCAGGAGCGTCTCCATGACTTCTTTGCCCTTGCCCGTCTCGAAGTCTCCGCTTTGCGCGGCGATGATCTTCATCCCCGGATGCGCGGCAATGCTCTGGGCGAAACCTTTCTTGCGGTCGATGGCCGGAGCCGCGCCTGGCGAACCTTCCAGCTCAATGATCTTCGCCTGGCCGCCGGTCTTCTTGGCGAGCCAATCCCCGGCGAGCTTTCCTTCCGCGACAAAGTCCGAGGCGATGAGCGTGGCGTAGAGCGAGTCGTCCGTCACGTTGATGCCACGATCGACCAGCACCACGGGAATCTTCGCCTGCTTCGCTTCCTTCAAAATCTGTTCCCAGCCCGTCTCGACCTTGGGCGCGAGGATGATCGCGTCCACGCCCTGCGCGATGAAAGAGCGGATCGCCTTGAACTGATTCTCCTGCTTGCCCTGCGCGTCGGAAAACTTCAGCTCGATGCCGCGCTTGGCCGCCTCATCCTTGATCGATTTGCTCTCGGCCACACGCCAGTCACTCTCCGCGCCTACCTGCGCAAAGCCGACGGTGAGCTTCTGCCCGGACTTGGCTGCGCCACCCGGGGCGGCGTGGTCGGCGGATTCCCTTTTGCAACTGGCGAGCGCGAGGACCGCCACGGCGGCGAGAGAAGCCGTCAGGCGGAGCGATGAGAACAAGTTTATTTTCATAAAGTGGTTGGGTTCGTTGTGCGAAAAATTATCGAGCGGGCGCGGAGGCGCGAGAAAGAAATCGTTGGAGAATAATGAAAACCAGCAGCAGCCCGCCGATGGCGATGCGCTGCCAGGAGGAATCGAAGCCGCTCAGATAATCCGGCGCGGTCAGAATCGTGCCGTAGATCAGCACGCCCAGCAGCGTGCCCGCGACCTGCCCGACGCCGCCGCTCAGGAGCGCGCCGCCAATGACGACCGCTGCGATGGCATCCAACTCCATGCCGAAACCATTGAGCGGATTGCCCGACTGCGCCTGCACTGTGAACACCACGCCGCCCAGCGCCGCACAGAATCCGCTCAGGGCATAGAGCAGCACCTTGGTGCGCGCGACGGGCAGGCCCATCAGGAGCGCGGAGGCTTCACTGCCGCCGATGGCATACACGTTCCGCCCAAAGCTTGTCAGGTGCGCCAGCCACAGCCCGGCGAGCAGCACGACCACAAAAGCGCAGGCGGTGAAACCAAACGTGACGGAGCCGGGCAGTGGGAGGCCGAGGTCCGCCACGGCCTTGTAGAAGCCATGTTCAATCGCCATCTCTTTCGCGCTGACCACGAAGGCGAGGCCCCGCGCGAGAAACATTCCTGCCAGGGTCACAAGAAAGGGCGGCAGTTGATATCGCTGGATCAGCAGCCCCTGACCCGCACCGAAGACCGTTCCCGCCAGCAGCGCCAGAGCAATGGCCGGCGCGGGATGGACGTGAAATTTTCCGATGAGCGTCGCGACAAAAATCGTGGTGAAGGCCAGCACGGAGCCGACGCTGAGGTCAATGCCGCCGGACAGAATCACGAAGGTCAGGCCCACGGCGATGATGCCGACGTGCGCGTTGTTCATGAAGAGGTTCGTGACCACACGCAACGAGAAGAAATTCTTGAAGCACACCGAGAAAGCGCCGAACAGCACCACGAAGACCAACGCGGTCACGAGCAGCGGAAGATTTTGCCGGCGGAAGATCGTGTTCACGCCGCGGCCCTCCGTGCGCCGGGTCGCAGCGCCGCCAGTTGCGCGCGCAGCTTTGGAGATTGCAAGAGGCAGACGATGATGATGACCAGCGCCTTGGGCACCGGTGCGACATCCGACGGCATGCCTTGGCGGATCAGCGTCACCGTGAGGGTCTGAATGAGCAGCGCGCCGATGATGGAGCCAACGAGCGAGAACCGCCCGCCCGTCAGCACTGTGCCGCCGACCACCACCGCCGTAATGGCATCCAGCTCGAGCATCTGACCCAGGCGGTCCGGCTCCACGCGCCCGACGTCACCGATGGCGACCAGCGCCGCCAACGCGGCACAGACGGCGCAGAACATATAGACGACCAGCTTGATGCCGCGCGCATTCACACCGCTCAACCGGCTGGCCACCTCGTTGTCGCCCACGGCTTCGATGAAAAGACCGAGCGCCGTCTTGCGGCAGGCCACGGCGGTGAGCGTGACGACGATCAGCACGAGGAGAATTGGAACCGGAATGCCCGCGATGAATCCGCGTCCGAGGAACAACAAGCTTGGGTCCGCCACGCTGATGGGCAGCCCACCGGTGATGCTCAGGGCCACGCCGCGCCCCAGCACCATCATGATGAGCGTGGCCACGATCGGTTGCAGCCCGACGAAAGCGACGAGCGTTCCGTTGAACGCGCCAACCACCAGTGCCACCAGCACCGCGACGCCCAACAGCGCGACGAAGGGCCAATTCCCCTGCGCCGACAGATGCGCCACCAGCGCGCCTGCGACGGCCATCACCGAGCCGACGGAGAGATCAACACCTCCCGACGCGATGACCAGCGTCATGCCGGTGGCGAGCAACATCACCTTCACGGCGAGCCTCAGGACGGTCATAATCGGACCGTAGAGATTGCCGTCGCGCATCGTGATCTCGAAGAAGGCGCGGTCGAAGAAGAGATTGAAGAGGAGCAGCAGGCCGAGGCCAGCCAAAGGCCAGAGCAGGCGCTGGAATGACGAATGACCAATGACGAATGAACGAACAGCAGCGAAGCCGCTCGACCGCGTTGGATTGGAATTCCGTTTCGTCATTCGCTCATTCGCTCATTCGTCATTGCCCCAGCGATCAGGTTCATGATCTTCTGCTCGCTCACCTGAGCGCCGCTCAGCTCGCCGACCTTCCGGCGGTCGCGCAACACCACCACGCGCTGGCTCACGCGCACCACTTCCTCCAGCTCCGAGGAGATGAACAGCACGGCCAGGCCTTTCTCGCGCAGCGATGCGACGAGCTTTTCGATCTCGGCCTTTGCGCCCACGTCGATGCCGCGCGTGGGTTCGTCGAGAATGATGAGCCGGGGTTGCAGCGCGAGCCAGCGGGCCAGCAGCACCTTCTGCTGGTTGCCGCCGGAGAGATTGCGCATGGGCGTCTCGGCGCTGGCGGTCTTGATGTTGAGCAGGCGGATGTAATGGTCGGCGATCTGCATCTGCTCGGCGCGCGGCAGCAAGCGCGCCGGGCCACGGCTGGCTTGCAGGGCGAGGATGAGATTCTCACGAACTGAAAGGTTCGGAATGATGCCTTCAGATTTGCGATCTTCCGAGCAGAAGGCCAGGCCACGGCGAATCGCCTCGCGCGGCGACGACAGGGACACGACTTTGCCCTGCACGCGCACTTCGCCGGAGTCGGGCCGGTCCACGCCAAAGATCATCCGCGCTGTCTCCGTGCGTCCGCTGCCGAGCAGGCCGGCGAGACCGACGACTTCGCCCTCCGCGATTTGCAAGTCGATGGGCTGCATCGCGCCACGGCGGCCGAGAGCTTTGGTTTCGAGGAACGGGGGCAATGACGAATGACGAATGGCGAATGACGAGCCGGGCGCAGAAGTCCCTTCGTCATTCGTCATTCGTAATTCGTCATTCACCTCCCGTCCGAGCATCCTGCCGATCAGCTCCAGGCGCGGCAGCTTCGCCGTCTCAAACTCGCCGAAGAATCCGCCGTTGCGCAGCACGGTGATGCGATCGGTCACGGCATAAACTTGATCGAGGAAGTGGGTGACGAACACGATGGCCAGTCCCTCGGCACGCAACCGGCGCAGCACTGTGAAAAGCGCGGCGCACTCCTGCTCGTCGAGGCTGGAGGTGGGTTCGTCGAGGATGAGCAGCTTTGCCTGCACATCGAGCGCACGGGCGATGGCGACCATTTGCTGGAGCGCGATGGAACAGGAGCGAAGCTCACGCGTCACGTCGAGTTTCAAGCCCAACCGCTCCAGCGCGCGCGCCGCTTGTTGCCGCATCGCGCTCCAGTGAATGACGCCCAACTTCTTCGGCTGCCGCCCGAGCATGATGTTCTCCGCGACGGAGAGCGTGGGGATGAGGTTGACCTCCTGATACACGGTGCTGATGCCGTGCGCCTCGGCTTCTTTTGGCGATCGCGGGGAAATCGCGCGACCCTCGAATTCAATCGCGCCGCCGTCGCGCTCATGCACGCCCGTGAGCACCTTGATGAGCGTGGACTTGCCCGCGCCGTTCTCGCCCATGAGGGCGTGAATCTCACCGGAGCGAAGCGTGAGCCGGACATCCTCCAGTGCCTTCACGCCGCTGAAGGCTTTGCTGATGTTCCGCATCTGGAGAAGAACCGCACTCATGCCAGCACCCTTGCTCCGCCCGCCGGCCGGGAGGAAAAAATCGCGGACACCAGGCCCGTCTTCTTCCGATAGCCGTCAGCAATCTGTTGGGTGATGTGCGGAATGGCCTCCACGCGCACCAGACTCACAGCGCAGCCGCCGAAGCCGCCGCCGGTCATGCGGCAACCAATGACCCCGCCGCTCTCGCCGATGGATTGAGCCAGTTCGACGACGAGATCGAGTTCCACACAACTGACCTCGAAGTCATCGCGCAACGAAGCGTGACTCGCGTACATCAACTGGCCGGTCGCACGCCAGTCGCCAGCGCGAATCGCCCAAGCCGCCTCCTGCGTCCGTTCGATTTCCGTGATGACATGACGGGCGCGACGCGCGACGACAGGCTCCATGCTCCCGCGCTCTGCTTGCAGTCCGTCGAGCGTGGCGTCGCGCAGCGAGGGAAGGTGCAGCGCCTTCGCCGCCGCTTCGCACTGCGCGCGGCGCTGGGCGTATTCTCCATTGGCCAACTCGTGATGGACGTTGGTGTTGATGATCAGCACCGCGACCGACGGGTCACACATGGGCACGAGTTCCGTCGTACGCGAGCGGCAGTCGAGCAGGAGCAGATGTTCTTCCTTCGCCATCACCGAAGTGAACTGATCCATAATGCCGCACGGCACACCGGCGAATTCATGCTCCGCCCGCTGGCACAGCAGCGCCTTCTCCACCGGGTCCAGCAGGCGGCCCGTGACGGCTTCGAGCAACGTCGCGGTAGCCACCTCCAGCGCCGCGCTGCTGGAAAGCCCGCCGCCGAGCGGGACATCGGATTCAATGAACGCGTCGAAGCCATCGAACGAAACGCCCAAGCGCTGGAAGCCCGCGACCACGCCGCGCACGTAATTTGCCCAGGCCGGCTCGCCGCGTTCAATGGGCTTGCTCAAATCAATGACAGCTTCGCCCTTCGTGGTCGCGCTGCGCAGCGTAATGCGACGGTAAGGATTCGGAGCCGCCGCCAGCACCGTCGCGCGCTCAATGGCCATCGGAAGCACGAAGCCATCGTTGTAGTCGGTGTGTTCGCCGATGAGGTTGACGCGGCCAGGAGCAGCCACGAGCCAGCGTGGTGCGCGCCCGAAGGAGGCGGCGAAACTTTGTGCAGCGCGGGCGGCGAGGGATTCCAGCGACATGGTGCGCTAGTTCGTCGGCACCAACTCGACCAGGCCCACGTCGATGTATTGGCCACCGGTCGTCTGATGACAATGCACGGCGAGAGCTTTGGCAAAACAGAGTGAATTCATCTAGCGAGCTTATCCGGGCGGCTTCCATGGGCAACGAAAGAACTGCTTAGAGCCTGTCTGAAAAGTCGTTGGGGCGAAGCCTGTCGGCCCCGGAGCGCGCCCGTCCTCGGGCGCACCAACGTGAGAAAGCCAGTAGGCGTGGATTTTCCCACCGCGCTCGGAGTCATCACGCTGCTGCGCCCGAGGACGGGCGCGCTCCACCAGCGGATTTTCAGACAGGCTCTTAGGCAATTCAATCAGACCACTCACCTGGCTCCCGGCCCTGCGCCATGGACTGAACTCATCCGCCACTACTTCCTCCGGCGGACATGCCGGCGGCCCCGCCCGCTGGGGGAAAATGTCGCCGAAAGCGGCGGCTCTCGCAGTCCGTTCGTTCTCTCGAACGCGTTCACCAAATGGATCGGCTGGCGTCCTTCATTCGCATTACCGGGAAGGTTCAAGCCGTTGAGCATCGAACAACATGGCCCGCCTGCCTGAAGGAAGGGCCTGCCCAGCCTTCAATGATTGAAACCAGTACAGTTTTATTGCCGAAGAGAGTTGTCCGCCATTCATCTCCCGTTAATAAATCAGTTGCTATGCAGCAGGCATGATCAGCGCCCAACACCGTGTTACTGGTCGGCCGGCGTGTTCACAGTGATTGTCTAATGCAATGAGACTCCTCGTGGTGGAAGACGAACCGGACTTGCTCGCGGGCCTGGCGCGCGCGCTGCGCAAGCAGGGCTACGCCGTCGATACCGCCACGGACGGCGAGGACGGTCTCTACAAAGCCGAGTCCACCGACTACGACGCCATCGTGCTCGACGTGATGCTCCCGCGCCTCGACGGCTGGGAAGTGCTCGCCCGCCTGCGCAAAACCAAAGCCACGCCCGTCCTCATGCTCACCGCGCGCGACCGCAGCGCCGACCGCGTGCGCGGTCTGGACACCGGCGCGGACGACTACCTGATCAAACCCTTCGACAACGCCGAACTCTTCGCCCGCTTGCGCGCCATCATCCGGCGCGGTGTCCAGTAGGCCCGCTCCACGCTCGACCTTGGCGACGTGCGCATCGACACCGCCGCGCGCACCGTCACGCGCGCACCGTCACGCGCGCGGGCGAACCGGTCACGCTCACCGCCCGCGAATTCGTCCTGCTCGAATACCTCGCGCTCCATCGCGGCGCAGTCGTCACCCGCACCGCGCTCTACGAACATCTCTACGACGAGAGCGACGCGACGCGCTCGAACATTCTCGATGTCCAGGTTTTCAATCTGCGCAAGAAGCTTGGTCAGGAATTCATCGTCACGCGCCGCGGCCACGGCTACTGCATCGAATGAAATTCTTCCACTCCATGCGCTGGCGGTTGCAGCTCTGGTATGGCCTGCTGCTCATTGCGGTCTTGAGCGGTTTTGGAATCACCGCCTACCGGCTGGAAAGCGCGCGGCAAAACCGGCACCTCGATGAGGAGTTGCAACAACGCCTGCCCGTGCTGGTCGCGTCGCAGCGTCCGGTGCGCGGCAACCGCGACCTGCGCGAGTTCATCATTTCGCCCCGCGATGCCGCGCTCTTCGACGACTCCGCCCGTGACGGCGCGTTCTACTACGTCGTCTGGCTGCGCCACAGCGAGCAGCCCGTGAGCTATTCCTCCAGTGCGCCGCGCGGCGTGCCGCAGCCGACAGCCGGCGAGTCGCCCACCCGCCTGCGCGGCGATCGGCGCGAAGCATTTCTGTTCCCCGGTCCCGGCGATTGCGTCCTCGTCGGTCGCTCCATCAGCACTGACCTTGCCGATCAGCGACAGCTTGCATTGTGGCTGGCCGGCGTGGGCGTGGCCGTCTTGCTGCTCGGTCTGGCGGGCGGCGCGTGGCTCGTCACAGGCGCGTTGCGGCCCATTCGCGACATCAGTTCCGCCGCCGGGAAAATCGCCACCGATGATCTCACGCAGCGGATCAACACCGCCGATTCCGAGAGCGAACTTGGCCAGCTTGCCGGCGTGTTGAACTCCACCTTCGCCCGCCTCGACGCCGCGTTCACGCAGGAGGCCCGCTTCACCGCCGCCGCCGCGCACGAGCTTCGCACGCCCGTCACCGTGATGTTCACCCCCGCGCAGAACGGACTCGCCAGCGAATGCCAGAACGACGAACACCGCGAAGCCTTCGCCGCAAGCCAGCGCGCCGCGCAACGGATGCGCCGCCTCCTCGAATCGCTTCTCGAACTCGCCCGCCTCGACGCCGGCCAGGAACCGTTGCGCCGCGACGAATGTGACCTCGCCCGCATCGCCGCAGACAGTCTCGAACTCATTCAAACGCTCGCCGCCCAGCGCGACCTCCGCATCCACACCGACCTTGCCGCCACGCCCTGCCACGGCGACGCCGACCGCCTCGCGCAAGTCCTCACCAACCTCCTGACCAACGCCATCGACTACAACCACGATGGCGGCGAAGTCCGCGTCATGACCCGGCGCGCGAGTGGAGATGGCGTCGCCACGCTCACCGTCTGGAATACCGGTCCCGGGATTCCTGCCGAGGATTTGCCGCATATCTTCGAGCGCTTCCACCGCGCCGACCGATCCCGCAGCAGCACCGGCCACAGCGGCCTCGGTCTCGCGATAGCGCAGGCGATTGTGCAAGCGCACGGCGGCAATATCACCGCGCAAAGCGAAGCCGCGAGTGGAACCACCTCCACCGCGAGCCTGCCTGCTGACAACGCCTAGCCCGCTTCAGTAAGTGCATGAGAACCGCAGGTCTTCTGCGGCACCCATCGCAAAAGTCATGGTTTCGGAATCTGGTTCAACGTGTAGTAAGCCGCATCGTGCAGCAGACGCTGGCCGGTGCGGTCGCGGAGGCCGGGGAGGTGCAGTTCGTGGATGTGGCCGACGACGAGTTGGTCCACGACGAGACGGACGCTGAGGCCGTCGGTGCTCGGCGTCGCGGACGTGATGCGCTGCTCGGCCTGCTCGATCTCTGGTCCGCCGTAAGCGCCGTAGTAGTGGTGCGTGAACGTTTCCAAAGTGTAGCTGCCAACGTCGCGGGCGGTTGCGGCGTCCACGGGCGAAGTGAAGCGCAACTCGAAGCCGTCGGGCTTGACGCGCATGGAGTGAACTTCAAACGGAACTTGGCCGGTCCAGTCGAGACGTTGCAGCGCCTTCTCGGCGAGGCCGCGCACGGGCCAGCCGCGCTTGCTGCCGCCCACGAAAATCTGTCCGCGCTCCGTGAGCGTTCCGCCGATCAGTCCCGTCGCGAAGCCCTGGCGAAACGGATAGCACGCGCCCTGATATTGGCCGTTCACCTTCTCCATCTCCGCGCGCATGACGAGGCTGAGCGTGTAGTCGGCGACGAAGAATTGTCCCGCGAACGGACCGAACTTTCCGGCGGAC
>JAYVWQ010000096.1:0-2884 GCA_043785945.1 Akkermansia sp. | reverse complement strand
CTCACCCAGCACGCCCTCGGCTGCGCGATCAATTTGTCCCCCTCCACCCGCAATCACGGTTACAGCGCGGCCACCAACACGGTCATCGTCAACACCGGGGCCGGTTGCACCTGGGATGTGGCCGTCACCAATTCATGGATCACCATTCTCTCGAGTACCAATGGAGTCGGAAGCAACATCTTCACTTACGCGGTGCAGGCGAATCCCAACGGCGCGGCGCGCACGGGCTATCTGTTGATCGAGGATCAAGCCGTCACGTTGATTCAGGCCGCCGCACCTTGCACCTACCAGGTGACGCCCGCAAACTTCCTGCATTCGGCCTTGCAGGAGACGGGCACGGTCAGCGTCTCCAGCCTGATCGGATGCAACTGGACGGTGGTGAACACGAACCCGTGGGTCACGCTGCTCTCCAGCACCAACGGGACCGGCAGCACCAATGTCACTTACTTCGTGACGACGAATCTGAGTCCCTCGGCCCGTTCAGGAGTGCTGACCGTCGCGGGATTAAATTACTCCGTCGTTCAGGATGGAGTGACTTGTTCCTATAAAATTTCCCCCACCAACCGGGTTCATGGCTACGCCGCCACGACAAATTCATGGTCCGTGACCGTGAGCAACCCTTGCCCATGGTCTGTCGTGAACACGAATCCGTGGATCACCATTCTTTCTGCGGCCAGCGGGGTGGGGAACGGGACCGTGAGCTACGCGCTGTCCGCGAACACTGTCTCGGCGAATGACCGAGTCGGCACGGTAGTTATTGGAGGCCAACTTTCCCAGATCATCCAACATGGCATCGGTTGCGGCTATAAGCTTTCTCCGACCAACCGTTCGCATGGATTCGGCTCGACCACCGGCATGGTCAGCATCACGGCGGGACCGACCTGTTCGTGGGCGCTCGTCAATACGAACGGATGGATCACCATCACCACGCCCACGAGTGGTTTTGGCAACTCCAACTTCACTTACACCATCCAGCCCAATTTCGGGGCTGCGACCCGCACCGGTTCCATCACCATGGAGGGTGAGATGCTTACCCTGTCGCAGTCCCCGGCGAGCGGGGGCTTTGCCTTTGAATCCATTGTCTATGGTTTGGCCGGTGATGTGACGGTGCGGCTGGCCGGGGGGCCGGCGGGCATCTGGGAAATTCAAAGGTCGGGCGATCTAACGAATTGGGTGAAAGTTGCCGACATAACCAACACGACGGGCCGGGTGGAAAAGAATATCCCCGGACCGGCCAGTACCAATCGCTTCTTCCGAGCGAGGCTTCCGTAAGCAGGGTGCGGACATTTTACGACTGATTACGGACTAATTATCGCAGCAAAAAATATCCAAGCATGACCAAGTTGTTAAACGTGTATTTACGCGCGGCAGTGCTGCTTTTGGCATTGTCGATGGTGCCGGCCGGGCGGGCTGCCGACCGGGCCTTGCGCTCGTCCGGCATAACGGTGATGCCAGGGCAGACCAACCGCGTCGTCATCTCCCTCGAAAGCCTGGGGGGTGAAAATTCCATCGGCTTCAGTCTCTGCTTTGACACCAATTTGCTCACGGCGGTGCGGGCCGTCCGGGGCAGCGGGATTTCCAACCTGTTTCCCTCCGCTTCGTTCAGTCCGAGTTTGCTCCAAGCCACCAACGGGCGCGTCGGCATTTTTATCGGTTTGAACCCCGGGCAAACCTGGCCGGCTGAGGCGACCAATGAAGTCGTGGAAGTTTTCTTCCGCGCCACGCCCGGCTTTGGTCTCGTCTCAACCACAGTGGGCTATTGCGATGGTCCGGTGGCCCGCGAAATTTCCAGCACCAACGCCATGGCGCTTCCGACAATTTATGAGGACATCCCGGTTTCCATCGTGGGCACCTGCCGTTATGCGTTGAGCACAAACGCCACCGCACTGACCAGCGCGGAAGGGGATGGTTTCGTCGCCATCACGGCCGACCCCGGTTGTGCGTGGACGGTGGCCAACACCAACACCTGGATCACCATCACTTCCCCCACGGATGGCGTGGGCAATGGCGGCGTGGATTTCTTTGTCGAGGCGAACCCCGATCTCAGCCCGCGCTCGGCGGTCCTGACCATCGCCGGGCAGACCTTCACCGTGAGCCAGGCCGGTTACGTCTGCGAATATCTGGTGGACCCGCTCAACCGCCTGCATGGTTTTGCGGCGGAGACGGGGCAGGTCAGCGTGGTCACGGCCGGTATTTGCGTCTGGCAAGTCGTGAACACGAATGGGTGGATCACCATTGCCTCCGACACGAACGGACTGGGCGATGGCACGGTCACGTATGTTGTGGACGCCAATCCGACGGCGCTGGAGCGCACCGGGATTTTCACCATTGCTGGTCAGGAATTTGTCGCGACCCAGTCGGGCGCGGATTGCACCTTTGTCCTCGCGCCCGCGAGCGCGGCCCACGGGGCGGGTTCCGCCACGGGCACGGTGGCCGTGACGACCTTGGATGGTTGTCTCTGGCTCGCGTCCAGCAGCACTCCTTGGATCGCCCTTCTCTCCCCGTTCCAAAACACCAATGGCGGCACGGTGACGTATAGCTTGGAAGCGAATGTTTCATCAGACTCGCGCACCGGGTTGGTGAGCATCGCGGGACAGGATTTCATCATCACGCAATCCGGCGCGGCTTGCGCTTTTGTTCTGGCCACCAACGCGGCGGTTTTCGATTCCGGTTCACAGACTGGCACGGTGGCGGTGACGACGCAGGATGGTTGTGTCTGGGCGGCGGTTTCGACCAATGGCTGGATCAACATTCTTTCCGGTGCGGATCACACCAACAGCGGCAGCGCGTTCTTCGGTGTAACGGCCAATCCTGCTGTGACCGCCCGCACGGGAATCGTCAGCATCGCCGGGCAGGAATTCACGGTCACGCAGTCGGGCGCTCC
>JAYVWQ010000095.1:0-3215 GCA_043785945.1 Akkermansia sp. | reverse complement strand
GCGGATTTCTTTGATGACCTCATCCGCAATCTTGTGCTGGAAGGCTGTGAGTGACGTGCTAAGTCCCGCGAAGAATTTATCTGCGCGTTCGACGGACATCTCGCACACGTCCATGATGGAGAGGCCGGGCACGGGGGAATGACGAATGACGGATGACGAATGACGAACGGGAGCTTCGTCATTTGGGCTTCTTTGGTCATTCGTCATTCGGAATTCGTCATTCCCAAGCGTCACCGCCAAAATCTCCGCCTTCAACCTCCGCCCCCCGCACGCATCGCACGGCTGCGGGTTCATAAAGCCCTTGAGCCGGTTGCGCGTGAACTCGCTTTCGCTCTCGGCGTAGAGACGTTCGAGATTCGGAATCACGCCCTCGAACGGGCGCGTCACTTTGCTCATCTTGCCCGCGCGCCAAAAATTAAAATCCATCTCCGCCTCGCCTGTACCGCGCATGAGCTTGGCTTTGAAATCCTCTGGCAAGTTTTTGTAAGGCGTTTCCAAGCTTGCGCCGCAGTGCGCCGCCACCGAGCGCAGCATGGCCTTGTAGTAGGTGATCATCCGCTTGCCGCCGCGCCGCCAGGGCAGCACCGCGCCGCCATCCAGCGACTTGTCCGGGTCAGGCACCACCAGCGCCTCATCGAAAACCATCTTCTGCCCTAGCCCGTGGCAGACTGGACACGCGCCGTGCGGCGAGTTGAACGAGAAATGTTTCGGCGACACGCGCTCGAAGCTCTTGCCCGTCGCCGGACTGAAGGCGCGGTTGGAGTGTAGCGTCTCAATCCACGACTCAGCGTTTCGGGTTTCGGGTTTCGGGTTTCGGGTTTCGACATTCGCGGCTGCCGCGTCCGACAACGACCCAACCTTGGACTTTGGACCTTGGACCTTGGACTCCCCGCCCTCCGGCGCCTGATGCATCGTCACTAGCGCCCCCTCGCCCCACTTCAACGCCGTCTCCACCGAGTCGCTCAGTCGCACGCGAATCTTGTCATCCATCACCAACCGGTCCACCACCACGTCGATGCTGTGCTTCTCCTTCGGCTCCAGCTTCACCCGCGTGTTGGCGGACAGCTCCACGAGATTGCCGTCGATGCGCGCGCGCACGAAGCCCTCGCGGCCCAGCCGTTCGATCACATCGCGGAACTCGCCCTTCTGCGCACGCACCACCGGGGCCAGCACCATCACGCGTGACTTGGGCGGCAGCGCGAGAATCTTGTCCACGATGTCCGTCGTGGTCTGCGCCGAGATGGGCACGCCCGTGTCCGGGCAATGCGGCTGGCCGACGTTGGCGAAGAGCAGGCGTAGGTAGTCGTAAATCTCCGTGGTGGTCGCGATGATGGAGCGCGGGTTCGAGCCGGAGCTGCGCTGCTCGATGGCGATGGACGGCGACAGCCCCTCGATGAAATCCACGTCCGGCTTCTGGAGCTGGTCGAGGAACTGCCGCGCGTAAGCCGAGAGCGACTCCACGTATTTGCGCTGCCCCTCGGCGTAGAGCGTGTCAAAGGCCAGCGACGACTTGCCCGACCCGCTCAAGCCGGTGATGACCACCAGCTTGTCGCGCGGAATCTCGACGGAGATGTTCTTGAGGTTGTGCTGCCTCGCGCCGCCGACCCGGATAAAATTCTTCGCCATGTTTCGTGAATTTTCTCTTCAGAGAATTTCGCGAGCGTAAGGGCGCGGGGCGGGGAAGCAAAGCGCGGGTTGAGTTGGAACCGAATTAACTAGCCAGGCAGAGAGAGGAACAACACGTCACGTCGCAAAATGGTCTCCATTCTGTGCCTCACGCAGTATTTCAATCTCCTGCCATTCTTTCACCCCAACCAAATTCCATGAAACAATCAAAAGCCAGTGCAGGTGGCGCTCACGGCACCAGTCGCGGACGCGACAAGGCGAGTAAGGCAAAGTTAAAGCCAAGGCCTGACGTTCTGAAAATGCCAACCTGCAAAGCGTGAGATACTCTTCAACGCGATCCGGTTCCCCGCTTTCAACCGCTGCGCCGCCGATAGATCCCAAGTCGTGGAATAGCCGCATCCCAATCGACTGACGTCGGCGCTTCTCCTCAGCAAAAAGTGACTGACAAGAAATGCTTGGCCTGTCCACTGTGCCAAGGCGCTCGCGCTTTTTATGAAGCCACAAATAGCATTCTCTGGTCGTCATGTGGTCGCTTCTATTCAACTCTTCTGTGTGGACGCATTCGCGAGGGCGTGAGTCCAAACCGCGCGAAGCTCTGGTGACATCGACTTACATGTTGCCTCAATGTTTTCCTGCACGTATCGCGACTCATGATCTCGCAGCGGAACCACACCCTTCTGCGCCTGCCGCATCCGAACGTGGAGACCGCCGTAGTCCAGAGCCGCCTGTCGCGGGCTTGGTGAATCCGGCAACCGCCCAACTCTTTGTTCCCAACGGTAGAGAGTTGCCTGCGACATACGCATCTTGTCTGCAGCGCGGTGTCCAGATAAGCCTGAAAGCCTGAGTCTCTGCCATTCTTTGACGGCTTCAGCTTTCGCCTTTGGGGTGTCGTAACCGTGGTGCTTCATAGCTGGAAAAAGTGGTGCATCTGGGCGGGATTCAGGCTCCTTGCGGCAGATTTGGCAAGGAGCGGTTTAGCAGCCTTGCATCTACTCCTCCGCGATGCGCGGCCACGCGCCCTTGACGGAGCCGTAGTGGCGCGTGAGCACGGCGAAGCCCGGCGCGCGCGGTTACGTTGTCCCCACCTCCACAACCCTCATTGGCAAGCGCGCGCGGCTGGCCTAGCCTCGGGCCATGCAGAAAAAAGCGGCCAGCGCGGCGCACGGTCAGGAGAGTTCCTGCCGGTGGTTGCGCCACGGGCACGAGGCTCTGGCCGCCATGCTCGCGGCCATCGCGGGCGCGCAGCACGCGGTGCGGCTGGAGATGTTCATCTACACGCCGGGCCGGGTGGGTGATGCGTTTCGCGACGCGCTGGTGGCGGCGTGCGGACGCGGCGTGCGGGTGCGCGTGATGTGCGATGCGGTGGGTTCGATTGGTTTGTCCGCAAGCTATTGGAACGCGCTGACGGAGGCGGGGGGCGAGTTCCGCTTTTTCAATCCGCTGCATCTGCACCGTTTCATCTACCGCGATCACCGCAAGATTCTTGTCGTCGATGAAGAGGTGGCGTTCATCGGCGGAATCAACATCGGCGACGAATACGACGGCGACGGCGTGGCGTCCGGCTGGCGCGATCTGGGCCTCTGCATTCA
>JAYVWQ010000094.1:0-3112 GCA_043785945.1 Akkermansia sp. | reverse complement strand
CGCGCCGACACCATCATCGTGCTCTGGATGGCGGGCGGCATGGCGCAGACGGAGACGTTTGATCCCAAGCGTTACACGCCGTTCACCAAGGGGATGAAGCCCGGCGACATGTGGAGCACGTTTCCGTCGATCGACACGGCGGTGGATAACATCAAGATTTCGCAGGGGCTGGAAAACCTCGCCAAGGTCATGGACCGCGCCACGCTCATCCGCAGCTACACGGCGGGCGATCTCGGATTCATCCTGCACTCACGGCATCAGTTCCAGTGGCACACCGGGTACGCGCCGCCGCAGACCGTCGCGTGCCCGCACATCGGTTCATTCATCGCGCGCACGCTGGGGCCGAAGAATCCGGCCGTGCCCGCGTTCATCAACATCGGTCAGCGCTTCGACCTCGGCGAAGGCGAGGAGCTCAAAGCGTTCACCACGGCGGGATTTCTCGGCAGCGAATATGGGCCGTTCAACGTGCCGTTCCCCGAAGCCGCCGCTGATGCGGTGCGTCCGCCCATGGGCATGACGCCGGGGCGCTTTGAGAACCGCGACAAGTTTTACCGCAAGCTGGTGGAAAACTCCCCGGTGATGCAGCACGGCAGCAGCTTTCAGCGCGAGTCGTTGCTGCGTTCGATGGACAACGCGCACCGCCTGCTCAGTTCGCCCGCCGCGAAAGCTTTTGACCTCTCGCTCGAACCGCTGGAGAGCATCAAGAAATACGCGCCCGACTACACGCCCGGCAAACGCTATAACTCGGACATGAACCGCACCGGCAGCTATGAGTCCGGCAACGTCGGACGCTTCGGCCTCGGCTGTCTGCTGGCGCGGCGGCTGGCGGAGGTGGGCGCGCGCTACATTGAGGTCACTACGGAATACATCCCGTTCCTCAA
Source organism: Akkermansia sp. (assembly GCA_043785945.1). Taxonomy (GTDB): domain Bacteria; phylum Verrucomicrobiota; class Verrucomicrobiia; order Limisphaerales; family SIBH01; genus JANNGC01. Next base: position 2,231 of record JAYVWQ010000094.1, on the reverse strand, counting down.
CTGGGACACGCACGAGAGCGGCCACGAGAAGGCCGCGAATATGAAGAAGACCATCGACACGCCCGTCGCCCAGCTCGTGCGCGATCTGGAAGCGCGCGGCCTGCTCGACCGCACGCTCATCGTGCTGGCCAGCGAGTTCAGCCGCGATTCGCTTCTGGAAGGCAAACCCGGCAAAGAAGTGCCAGGCCAGGTGCCGGTCCCCGACACCATCAACGACCTGAAGAACTACGGCATGCACCGCCACTTCACCGACGCCGGCTCGGTGCTCATGTTCGGCGGCGGCCTGAAGCGCGGCCACGTCCACGGCGAGACCGCGCCGGAGCGCCCGTGCAAAACCATCAAGGACCGCGTGGTCATCGAAGACCTGCACGCCACGCTCTACACCGCGCTGGGCATCTCGCCCAAGCTGGCCTATGACATCGAGAAGCGCCCCTTCTACGTGACACGCGACGGGCACGGGAAAGCGATCACGCCGCTGTTTGGTTGAAACAGAAGGGTTGGGCACGATGCCCCGAATTTGAGTGACGCGGGCGGCGTCGGAAGCATGATTCAGCGATGTCACCCGGCTCTGTGCTTATGCAAAAACTGATCTTGTTCGTCTGGTGGTTTGGTCTGCTCGTTCCTCTTCCGGGCCGGGCCGCCCCCGTGGACATTTCCAAACTCCCGCCCGCCGCCACGCGCCCGGTAGAATTCACCAAGGACATTCAGCCCATCTTCGAAGCGTCGTGTTGGAACTGTCATGGGCCGAAGAAGTCCGAGTCGGGTCTGCGGCTGGATGAACGCGCGGCGGCTTTGAAAGGCGGAGACCACGGCGTGGTCATCGTGCCGGGCCGGAGCGCAGAAAGTATTTTGATCCAGGCGGTGGCCGGAATTCACGAGGAACTCAAAATGCCGAAGAAGGGCGAGAAGCTGACGGCGGAACAGGTCGGCGTGCTGCGCGCGTGGATCGATCAGGGCGCGAAGATGCCGGAGCAAATCGCGGGCAGGAAAGACCCGAAGGAGCATTGGGCGTTCAAGGCGCCGGTGAAGTCGGCGGTGCCGGAAGTCAGAGGTCAGAAGTCAGAAAGCAGGAATCCAATTGATGCGTTCGTGCTTGCGAAGCTGACCAACGAGAAACTTCAGCCCTCGCCCGAGGCGGAGAGGGTGACGCTGTTGCGGCGCCTGCATCTCGATCTGACGGGACTGCCCCCGACCCCATCGGAGGTGGATGCTTTTCTCGCGGACAAATCGAAGGATGCCTACGGCAAGGTCATGGAGAAGTTGCTGGCCTCGCCCCACTACGGCGAGCGCTGGGGCCGGCACTGGCTGGACGCGGCGCGTTACGCGGATAGCGACGGCTACGAGAAGGACATGTCGCGCGAGATGTGGCCGTACCGCGACTACGTGGTGAACGCCTTCAACCGCGACCTGCCTTACAACCAGTTCATCATCGAGCAGATTGCCGGCGACCAATTGCCGAACGCGAAACAGGATCAGGTTGTGGCCACGGGCTTCCTGCGCAACTCGATGGTCAACATGGAGGGCGCGATTGACCCGGAGCAGTTCCGCATGGAGTCGATGTTCGACCGCATGGACGCGGTCGGGAAAGCCGTGCTGGGCGTGACCATTCAGTGCGCGCAGTGTCACAACCACAAGTTCGATCCCATTTCGCAGGAGGAGTATTACCGGATGTTCGCCTTCCTCAACAGCGACCACGAGGCGCGGCCCGTGGTCTATGCACCGGAGCAGCAGATGATACTTGCCGAGCTGCACCGCGCGCGGACCGAGATGGAAGCCGACTTGAAGCACCGTGCGCCGGATTGGGAAAAGCAGATGGCCGCGTGGGAAGATTCCGTGCGCGACAATCAGCCGGAATGGATTGTCCTCGGTGCTCTCGAACAGGAAGGCGAACGGTCGCAGCGCTACGAGGACAAGGGCGATGGCTCGTGGCTGGCCTGCGGCTACGCACCCACGACCATGACGCAATGGTTCCGCACGACCAACGACTTGAGCGGCCTCACCGCCTTCCGCCTCGAACTGCTCACCGATCCGAACCTGCCCTACGGCGGGCCGGGCCGCGCCTTCAACGGAACCTGCGCCTTGAGCGAATTCATGGTGGAGGCGATGGACGCGCAGCAGCCGACCAACAAGATGAAGGTGAAGTGGAAGGAAGCCACGGCGGATGTCGTGCAGCCGGAGCGCGCGCTCGAAATCAATTTCTCCAACAAGACCACGAACAGCCGCCCGACCGG
>JAYVWQ010000093.1:0-18000 GCA_043785945.1 Akkermansia sp. | reverse complement strand
CCGGGGTCAAACGGGATTGTCTGGAAACGGCCCACAGCGCGACGCCGGCACCCCAATGGACACGCGGGCTGGACAGGACTTCGCGGAGTTCCGTAGATTCCGCGCCACATGGGTCTCGACATCAACGCCGTGCAATTCCTCATCGCCGCCCGCCAGGAGGGCGTGGAGTTCGGCGACGTGCTGATGTTGGGCCGGCAGGACTTGAACGTGTATCCGGCCCGGATGCGCGAAATTCTGGCCAAGCACGGTTTCCCCACCGCAGCCTTCGCCGACGGCGCGCCCGACACGGGGTTTGCGGAACCGGTTTTCAAAGCACTGGGGGCGAAGAATGTCTTCTCGCTCGACGCCTCGAACTTCGAGGGCGCGGAGTTCGTGCATGACTTGAACCAACCGCTTCCGCCCGAACTCCGGGAGCGCTTCGATCTGGTCTATGACGGCGGCACGCTCGAACACGTCTTCAACTTCCCGCTCGCGCTCAAGAGCTGCATGGAGATGCTGCGGCCCGGGGGGCAGTTGTTCATCCACACCATCACGAACAACTACTGTGGGCATGGCTTCTACCAGTTCAGCCCGGAATTGTTTTTCCGCGCACTCAGCCCGGAGAACGGCTTTGAATTGCACATGATGATCGCCCACGCCGTGGGGCCGTATGGTCGCTGGTATCGCGTCACGGACCCGGAGCAGATCCGCGCACGGGTCGATGTGATCACCTTGGCACCGCTGCAATTGATCCTGCGGGCGCAGCGGACCAAAATCGTGCCCGTCTTCGCCAAGCCACCCCAACAGAGTGACTACACCCCGCGCTGGGAAAGTGCGGTGAGTGGCACCACGACTGTGAACGCCTACAAGCCTTCCCGCCCTTCGCTGGCCAAGTCACTGCCGGGAGTGAGCCGCTTGATTCACGTTTTGAAGATGGGACTGGGCACCTACCACAACCAGTCGCTGCGCAACCGCGCCAAGTTCGCCCCCGTGCCCCGGCCCTGAAATTCTTTCGCCATGTCATTGCGCCACTTCCTGAAATTCACCGCGTTGGGCCGCATCGTTCTGATTCCGTACCGCTTGCTGGGGGCCGTGCCGTATGTGTTTCGCCAACTGGGCTTGATGCTGCGGTGGGCCTTCACCTCCAAGGAACATTACAACCACACCTATCACCTCACGCCCTTGAGCCGCGCCTATCTGGTGAGCTACACGGCGGTTATTTGCGGGCACAGCGAAGCCGAGATCGAAAAGTTTTTTCGCGAGCTGGAAACCGACGAAGCCCTGCGCCGCTCCCTCGAAGAACGCGCCCTGGCCAGCCCGGACCGGCACAACTCCGACATCGAGCCGCGCTACGGACGCCGCCTCGGCTGGTATGCGCTCATGCGCGCGACCAAGCCGCGCGTGGTCGTGGAGACGGGCGTGGATCGCGGCCTCGGCACGGTCGTGATCGCCGCCGCACTGCGGCGCAACGCGGTGGAAGGTGCGCCCGGCATGTTGTACGCCACGGACATCATCGCCACCTGCGGCCATCTCATGTCGGAGGACTACCGGAAGTTCGCCAAAATCCTGCTCGGTGATTCCGTGGAGTCGCTCCAGAAGTTTGACCAGCCCGTGGACATCTTCCTGCACGACAGCGACCACCGCCCCGAATACGAGTGGGCCGAGTTTCTGGCCATCGAGCCGAGGCTGCACGCCGACTCCATCGTGATGAGCGACAACTCGCAGCAAACCTCCAAGCTGCTCGAATTCGCCCAGCGTTCGCAGCGCAGCTTCCTCTATTTCCAGGACCAGCCGCAGGATCACTGGTGGCCGGGGGACGGCATCGGCACGGCCTTCATTCCCGGGAAGTGCTACCGCTTTTCGGGCGAGAAGAAATGACCCCGGGAAGTTCAGCCATCGTCACCGTCGCGTTCGGCCATTCCACCGAGCATCTCGACTACACCTTCCTGAGCTTCGCGCAGAAGAACCCCGGCGTGCCGCTGCACGCCTTCGTGATCGGAAACAGGCTGCCGGAGAAGCGGGAACCGCAAATCACCTACCACCTCGTTCCGCCCGTGCCGGATTTCTCGCACCCGTTGCGCGAGGTGTATTTCCGCCGCCATGAGTTGATCGACCAACTCGACGTGGAATTTGTGCTGGTGGTGGATTCCTACGACGTGCTTTGCCTGCAATCCCTGCCGCCGTTGGAGACAATCCTCTCGGGCTTCGACATGGCCGCGGCGACCGAGCACATGGGTTCGCGTTACGTCCTCGGCCAGGGTTACACCACGAACTTTCTCAACGGCGGCGTCACGTTCTGGAACGTGCCCAAGAGCCGCGACATCCGGGCCGAGATTGGCGCGAGGGGCCGAAGTCACTTTCGGATTCCGGCGGATGATCAGATGGTCGTCAATGAAGTCGTGCAGACGAGGTTTTATGACCGGCTGCGGATTCTGCCCACGCAATACAACTTTCGCGGCTACCTGAACCGGAAGCAGCGTGGCTGGCCCACGATCACGCACCTCGACGGCGTGCTCATTTATCACAACGCCAGTTGCATGGATGAGGCGAAAAAAATGGGGCCAGTGAAAGCGCGCGCGGAACTGCCGCCGCTGCCCAAGGACGCGACCCCGTTGAACGAGAAGGAACAGTTCTGGCGCAAGATGCAGCAGCGCTTCGTGCCGCACATCATCAAGTAGAAACAGGAGCGGCGGGCCGCCATGTCCGCCCTTGGTGGTTCATGGGATTTACCAAACTGTCTTGGTGCCTGGTTCTGCGGACAAGGCTGTCCGCCGCTCCTCAGCGCGCGAAAACCGCCGTGCCCATCTGGTCATTTTCTTCCACGGTCTTGAGGTAACGAAAGCCGAGCGGCTCCAGAAATCCCTGCACGTCGGCCAAGCCCACGCGCCACTTGTGCCACTCGATGATGATGGAATCAACGAGCGGCAGGAACGATTCCTCAGCGCGCAAGAAATTCATCTCGGAACCTTCCACGTCGATCTTCAAGACGTGGCAGCGGGTGCCGGGAAAATGCTTCTTCCAATGCTCTTCCACGCTGACGTGCGGGACGGAAATTTTCTCCCACTTCCCCTTCAGCCCCATGGCCTCCGTGTCTGGTATTTCGCTCATCGAGCAAATGTTCGACTCGTAGATGTAGAAGTCCGCAGCGCCGCCCCGTCCCTCGCCCACGATGCCGTGAATGCCGTGGACCTCGTTCATTCCATTGGCTTGGGCGTGCCAGCGGGCGTCCGCCACGGCAGACGGGTTGGCATCAAGCATCAGCCCCTTGAGCGTACGCCCCTCGGCCAGATGCGCGAGCCAGCAGGTGAAGTAGCCCACGTTGCAACCAAGGTCGGCAAAGGTGGTGAAATTTTTGGGCAGCAACGCCGCGTCGTAGAGCGCACCCTTGTCGAACATCTCCTGCGCCAGCGGAATGCTTTCCACGCGGGTGGCCCGGTAGCGCACCCCGCTGCCAGGCAGTTCCTTCACCAGCGGGAAGCGACGCAGCCACACGTTGGCCAGTCGGTGCAGGCGCAACCCGGTCACGACACGACGCGCGACGGCGGAACGGGAGAGCCACGAAACGAGTTTGCGCATGGCGGCAGCTTACGCGGATTTCTTCCGGTAGAGCAGGAAAGACGGGTGCATGAAATTATAGCGCACGAACTGGTGGGGTTGCAGCCCTACATCCACGTATTCGAGATCGGGATGGGTCTTCGCCACGTACTCGCGCCACTGCGGGTTGGTCCACTGCGTTTGATGCAATTCCAATCCCTCGTTGATGTCGCTGGTTTCAGTGGTCGAGGCGACGAAGTAGCCGCCGGGCGCGAGGTGCTTGCGGATTTGCGTGAACACCTGGTCGAGATCCGGCGTGGCCAGGTGTTCCATGACTTCCCAGGCGGTGATGAGATGAAACTGCGCAGGCCGCCCGTCAAGCGTCACCTGGTAGGGCTTGGTAATGTCGCAAGTGAAGAGATTGATGTTCGCCAGGGTGGCCCAGTTAGCACGCTTGAACTTGAGCGAGTAATCCGATCCTTCCAACCCGACGCCGCGCCACTTCAGCTTCATGAAATCCGCCACCAATTGACCGCCGGAGCAGCCCAAGTCCAGGAAGTTGAGCGTGTTTGGCCCCGCCTTGAGTTCGCGACGCAGATACTCATCCATGTGCAGGACGAACTTTTTGTTCGTGCTGTTATTGGAGGCTGTGCCCTTGGGTGCCAGGTGGTCGGGGGACTCGAAGGCGACGCGGAAATTGGTCTCCACCTGGAAGGCTCCGAACGCCTCCAAGCGTCCGCTGACCCGGCCAGGACGGAGGAAAAGAAAGAAGAACTCCCAAGCCGGGCGGTAGAGGCGCACATGGACTTCTCGCCACACGCGGCGGAATTCACCGCGCAGCAGTAGGCGGATGGCCAGAAGGACGTTTTCAAACATGGGGGCGGAAGCTAAACCGGCGTGGGTGCCATATTCCAGCGGGAAAATTCAAAGAACCGGGGCCGGAAATTCGCCAGCGGACAGCCCGGACTTCTCGCTTGCCTAGGACGACTCAAACTGGGAGGTTCGTCACGCCATCCAGGACATATATGAAACACCATCACTTCCCCAAACGCCTTGCCCTTGCCATGTTGTCCGTCGCCGCTTTCACGGCGCACGCTTTTGATGCGGCCTCGTTCGCTCCCCATGTGGATTTTCCCGCCGCCAGCGTGCAGGTGAACGTGGCCTTGGGCGACTTGGATGGCGATGGCCGACCAGACGCGGTGACGGCGAATTATTGGACCGGCAACATCTCGGTCTATCGCAATCTCAGCACGACGGGCGTGGTCAACAGCAGTTCCTTCAGCCTGCCCGTCAATCTCGCCGTCGGTTCCATTCCCATCCTCATCCGGTTGGCGGATGTGGATGGCGACGGCAAACTCGACATCGTGGCCGTGAATCAGGGCAATGACCGCCTTTCCCTTTTCCGCAACATCAGCACGAACGGGACGCTGGGCAGCAATTCATTTGCGGCCCAAGTGGAACTCGTCACCGCCGGCGACCCGCGCTGGGTGTCGCTCGCCGATCTCAACGGTGATGGAAAGCTCGATCTCATGGTCGCCTGTTTCTCTTCAGGCGCGCTTTCCTTGTTCGAGAACCACAGCGCGCCGGGTAATTTTTCCTTCGGCCCGCGCGTGGATCTCGCTGGCAGCGTGCCCACCGGCACGGTGGAGGCGGCAGACTTGGATGGAGATGGCAAACTCGATCTCGCCATCGGCAATGCCTACCAGCCCAACATTCTGGTTTTTCAGAACACCCATGTGGGCGGCGCGCTTAGTGCAGGCTCCTTTGCCGCTCCCGTTTATTTTGCCACGGCCTCGGGATCGCAGATCACTTTTGGCGACCTGGACGGTGACGGCAAAATAGACATCGTGGCACCCAACTCTTTGGACAACACCGTGTCCTTGCTGCGCAACGTCAGCACGCCAGGAGTCATCGCTTCAAATTCCTTCGCTGCGCCGGTCAGTTTTGCCACGGGCAATTATCCCTACAGTGCGGCCCTTGCCGACCTTGATGGCGATGGCCGTCTGGACATTGCGATTGCCAACTCAGGTTCCCACACGCTCTCCGTATTTAGGAACCAGGCCACGAACGGGGTCTTCAACATCGCTTCGCTGGCCCCGCGCGTGGATTACCTGACCGGGACCGGGCCGCGCATCACTGTGGTCGCGGATGTGGACGGGGATGGTTTGTTGGACTTGGCCGTAGCGAATCTTAGCCAGTCTTCTTTTTCCGTCTTCCGGCAGACCGGAACGAACACGCCGCCGCCCCCTCCGCCCGTGCCCCCCGTTGATTACGGAAATTTCAATCCTTCCCGCGATTTTTCCGCCTCGGAAAATCCAACCGGTGTCTGGGGCTACGGTTGGAAGGGCGCTTTGGACGGAGCCTTCACGCTCTCGCCTGTGGCGCATGTGGCCTCCAGTGACAACGGCGTGTTGATCAATGGCTGGGCGGCCAATCAGCAATACGGTTTGCCGGCGCTCTACATCAACACGAACGCCAGCACGGCCGTCATCGGTGGCGGTCAGGCGATCCTGCCCACTGGCACGCTCTGGGTGCATCCCGGCTGGGATGGGCAGCCGGAAAACTTCGGTGTGCTGCGCTTCACCGCGCCGAGCAACGCGAATTACCGCGTGGCCGTGACGGCGGATTCCCTCTACACCGGCTATCTCTCGGGCGACACGGATTTCCATGTCGTGGCCCAGGGTGTGGAAGTTTTTGCCCAATGGCTGCCGGCCACGACGGGCGCGGCCTACGACGGCATCGTGACTTTGCAAGCGGGCGAGACCGTGGACTTGGCCGTGGGCCGGGGAGCGGATCATCATTCTTACGGGGCTGGGTTGAAAATTGCCGCGCTCATCACGCCCACGACCAATGCGGCCAGTGCCGTTCCGACCACCGCGGTCACAAATCAAAATCCCAACTTCCCCGAACTGGTGGGCTGGTGGCCTGCTGAGGGCAACGGGGACGATGCCTCGGGTCAGAACCATCCCATGATGTTGAGCGGCGGACCGTCTTTCGTGTCCGGTCATGCGGGCCAGGGATTGCATCTGGATGGCGTCAATGACTACGGACGGGTGAACGCCGCCCCGGACTTGGACCTCGGCAACGGCGAAGGGTTGACGCTGGAACTTTGGATCAATCCCGCCAACGTGAATCAGAACCAGCCTTTGTTGGAATGGACGGATCGCGTCAGCACCTTGGGACTGCACTTGTGGATCGCGGTTGTTTCCCCCTGGGCGGGCGGCGGGCAAGGTTCCCTCTTCGCCAACGTCATTGACCGAAACAACGTGGCCCATCATGTCTCCTCGGCCCCCGGCGTGCTCGTGCCGAATATCTTCCAACACGTCGCCATGACCTACGCGAAGTCCAATGGCCTGGCCCGGCTCTACGTGAATGGGTTGATGGTGGCACAGACCAACGTCGGTGTTCTCATCCCCGAAACGCGCACGGAAATGTACGTGGGTTGGCGCACGCCCAGCTACTACTTCAGCGGCGCGATGGATGAAATTAAACTACACCGCCGCGCTCTGAGTCCCTCTGAGATTGCGGCCATCGCCGGCACCAACGCTCCGGCGACCAATTCGCCGCCGGTGACGCCTCCCGTTGTGGCCGGGGATTACAATCTGTCCCGTGATTTTTCCCGGTCGAACAATCCGACCGGCGCTTGGAGCCACGGGTGGAAAGGCTCGCTTGGCGGGAACTTCACCCCGCTCCCCATTCACTTTAGCGCGACCAGTGACAATGGAGTGCCGGTGTCCGGCTGGGCCGCCAATTCCACTTACGGCCTGCCGGCCGTGTACTGCAACACCAGCGCCAGCGCGTCCGTCATCGGCGGCGGGCAAGCGGTGCTGCCGCCCGGCACCATTTGGTTCTATCCCGGTCCCGCCGGCCAGCCGGAGAACTTTGGAGCCATTCGCTTCACTGCCCCCAGCAACAGCACCTACCGGCTCGAAACCACGGTGGCTTCGCTTTATTCCGGCGGCTCGGCTGGCGACACGGATTTTCACGTCGTTAAAAACGGGACGGAAATTTTCGGCCAGCCCCTGCCCGCGCACGGTGGCACCTCCTTTGCCACCACGCTCAACTTGAATGTCGGCGACACGATTGATTTCGCGATTGGCCGGGGTGCGGATAACAACGCGTACGGCTCGTCGTTGAAACTCACTGCTCTGCTCACACCCACCAATGGCATTCCGCCGGTGGTCACAAATCCGCCACCGGTTGGCCCGTCCATCACCACACAGCCGCTGGCTTACCAATCCGTCAGTGTCGGTGGCACAGCGCAATGGACGGTCGTTGCGACCGGAGATGCGCCGCTCGCTTACCAATGGGTGCTGAACGGCGTCTCGATTCCCGGGGCTAACTCCGCGAGCCTGGTCCTGAGCAATGTTCAACTCTCCGCCGCCGGAACTTATCGGGTCGAGGTCAGCAATCCCGTGGGAGCCGTTACCAGCGCCGCTGCGACCTTGAATGTGCCCGCCAACAGCGGCGGCACACTGGTTTTCGCCAACCAAAGCACGAGCCGGATTTATGACGTGGGCGGCGTCAACCTCGCTCCGGCCAGCGGCACTTTGGTGGTGGGTTTGTTTGCCGGCCCCGGCCCGGAATCCTTGCAACAAATTGGCGGAACCGCCGGGTTCTTTTTGCCCGGACGTTTCAGCGGAGGAACTCGCTCCGTCTCAGGAATGTCCGCCGGCCAGACTGCTTCAGTGCAGATCAAGGTATGGGACAGCGCGGCTGGAACGAATTACGAGCAGGCGGCGCTGGGTGGCGGCAAGATTGGTTCCTCGACCGTCTTCACCGTGGTGCTGGGCGGTGGCATCATGCCACCCCCCGGTTTAAGTGCCATGCCGGGCTTTTCCCTCACTCTGCCAGGAATGCCGGCCGCGCTCATTCCGGCCCCATCGCTTACCCCCTTGGTCTTGCGAAGCGTCTCGAAGTCAACGCTGGGCTGGAAGCTACATTTGACAGGACCAACGGGCGCAACTCTTGCCATTGAAACCTCGACCAACCTCACCGATTGGACGCCCGTTGCCTATATTGTCAACAAGTCCGGAACAGCGGACTATTTGGACAAAGATCCCACGGCCACGCAGCGATTCTATCGAGTGAGTTTGATCAGCCAGTAAAACCATGAAGAACCACTTTCTCACGCTGCTAGTCCTGAGCGTCTCGTTTGAAGCAGCTACCGTCCAAGCAGCCTCTCCCGGCACGGTGGTGGTGTGGGGAAGCAACGCCAGCGGGCAAACAAACGTTCCGGTCGGCTTGAGTGGGGTGGCGGCCATCAAGGCGGGTTGGGAGCACACCGTAGCCTTGAAGAGCAATGGCACCCTGATGGCGTGGGGTCTCATCACCTCTGGCCAAACGACCATCCCGGCCGGCTTGAGCAACGTGACGGCCATTGCGGCGGGTGCTTATCACAGTGTGGCCTTGAAGAGCGATGCCACGGTCATCGCCTGGGGATACAACGGCTTTGGTGCAACATCCATCCCGGTCGGCTTAACCGGAGTGTCGGCCATTGCGGCGGGTGCGTATCACACCGTGGCCTTGAAGAGCGATGGCACCGTGGTGGCATGGGGAGATAACAGCAACGGACAATCAACCGTTCCGATCGGTTTGACCGGGGTGGTGGCGATTGTGGCGGGGGCTTATCATACCGTCGCCTTGCAAGGAAACGGTGGCTTGGTGAGTTGGGGATACAACGACTACGGCCAAAGAAATGTTCCGGTCGGCTTGACCGGGGTGACGGCTTTGGCGGCGGGGTATGGTCACACCGTGGCCTTGAAGAGCGATGGCACGGTGGCGGTGTGGGGATGGAACAATTATGGCCAAACGAATATTCCGGCTGGCTTGAGCGGAGTGATTGCCATTGCGGCGGGCAATTATGACACGGTGGCTTTAAAGAATAACGGCACGGTGGTGGCTTGGGGATACAACGATCAAGGTCAGACAAATGTTCCAGCCAACTTGAACGGGGTGGCGGCCATTTCAGCGGGGTATTATCACACCGTGGCTTTGCTGGGCATCATCCCGCCCGTCTATTGCACTCCGCACAAGGCGACCGCCACGGCGCAGGTGGTGAACGGGTTTGTGGTGGGAGCCACAGTGACCGATGGCGGTTGTGGTTACAGCAATGCGCCGATTGTGCAGGTGCAAGGCAGCGGCACTGGCGCCACCGCCACGGCGGTGGTTTCCAATGGCGTGGTCGTGGCCATCAACATCACGGGCACCGGCTGTTGCTACACCAACCCGCCCACCAAGATCGTCATTGCCTCGCCGCCGTTTGAGCCGACGGTCCGCATCAGCGTCAGTCGCGTCAATGTTGCGCAGCACGTCGTGCTGGGCCGCAGGTACGTGCTCGAATCTTCAACCAACATGTTCACCTGGACGGCCACGGGGCCGGCCTTCACGGCTCAGACGGAGGATATAAACGAGGAGTTTTTCGGAAATCAGACCAGTCAGTTCTTCCGACTTCGGGAAGTCCCGTGAGAGTTGGGGGGCACGCAGGCCCGGGAGTGTGGCTGGATGCACCGTCGCATCCCGCATCCGAGCGGGAACCAGGCTCTTGAAACCTCCGCACGGCTTAGGGCCTCGCCGGTTTTCCGCGAGGATCCGAAAACTTCACCGAGGGTGAGTGCGTTCCTCTTTTGAAATTCGAGCGACCCGATTGACTTCAACCGAATGCTCTTTAACGCACTGCGGCTGGATTCATACGTGTAGGTATAAATTGGTTGCCTTGCGCTGGACGCTGATTAATAGTCCGCGCACTCGGCCTGAAAATTTTGCGAACGTGATTCGATTGGAACGTACTATGAAAATCTGGACTTCTCTCGCGGCGCTGACGATGGCGCTTGGTTTTGCTGCTCCCACCCATGCCGCCGTCACCGGCTGGCTCACCTGGCGCGGGCCGCGGCAAAACTCCGTGTCGCTGGAGAAGGGGCTGCCGCAGAAGATCGATGGCAAGGCCGCACTCTGGACGGCGGACTTCCCCGGTCAGTCCACGCCGACCATCGCCAACGGGCGGCTCTACATCAATGGCTACCGCGGCGAAGGGCAGGACTTGCAGGAATACGTGGCGTGCTTCGATGCCGAAACTGGCAAGCTGATCTGGCAGCACAGCGAAAGCGATTTTCTCTCGGACACGATTTACCTGCGCTACGCCACGTCGTCGCCCACCATTGATCCGGAGACGGGGAATGTGTACGTGCAAGGCACGCAAGGGTTGCTCTCGTGCTTCACGGCCGATGGGAAATTGCTCTGGCAGCATTCCATGATGGAGGAGTTCGGGCGGCTCACCTTTCCCAACTCGCGCACGGCCACGCCGGTCGTGGACAGCGATCTTGTCATCACTCGCGGCATCACCAGCGCGTGGGGCGCGCACGGGGCGGCGGGAGATCGATTTTATGCCTTCGACAAGAAGACGGGCGAACTCGTCTGGTCGAGCGCGCCGGGCGACCGTCCGCAGGACAACACGTTCTCGAATCCGTATCTCGACTGGTGGAACGGCAAGCGCGTGCTCTACAGCGCGGGCGGCGATTCGAGCATCCTCGCGATCAATGCGCGCACGGGCGAACCGCTGTGGCGGTTCTCGTTTGCGAAGGCGGGCGCGAAGGGCGGCATCAATGCTTCGCTCGTGAAGCACGGCAACAACCTCATCGCCCTGCACGAATCGGAGAACATCGACTCGTCGGAAATCGGGCGCATGGCGGCGTTCAAGATTCCGACCGTCGCCACGCCGAGCAACGCCTTCATCCCGCAAGTCTTCAAGCAGACCGAATTGGAAGTCTGGCGCAACGGTGTTGGTTCGCTCGCTTCATCGCCGGTGGTCGTCGGCGACACGATTTACGAAGTGACTGGCACCGGCGACCTCGCCGCGGTGGACGCGAAGGATGGTAAAGTTCTCTGGAAGAAGAAGCTCGGCATCGAGCAGCGCCAGAGCACGCCGTTCTATGCGGATGGCCTGCTCTACGTGGCGATCTACACTTCAGCGGGCGACGCCGCCAAGGGCGCGGACGCCGAGGCCGGCGGCACATGCGACCTTTACGTCCTTAAACCGTCGATCGAAGGCTGCGAGGAAATTAGCAAGACCACGCTGACGGGCAAAGCCTTCGGCTCGCCGCTCGGCTACAACGGCAAGGTGTACATGCAGACGGACAAAAAACTTTATTGCTTCGGCCAGGCTGGCGCGAACCCCGCGCTCGCCGCCGCGCAGACGGAATACACAAAGCAAACTCCGCAATGGCCCAAGGCTGGCGCGGCCAAACAGCTTCAGGCCATCCCCTACGAAGTGCTGTTGAAGCCCGGCCAGACGCACGCCTTCCGCATTCGCTCGCTCGACGCCAACGGCTTCACCGTGGACGAAAACATCGATCCGAAATCCGTGAAGTGGGAGTCGTTCATCCCGCCGACCGCGCTGGTAAAGGTGACGATGAAGGGCGCGTTCAACGCCGACGGCCAGCTTGTCGCCTCCAACGCGCCTGTGCCCAGTGCCGGCCAGTTCAAGGCCACGCTCGGCGAACTGACCGGCTACATCAAAGGCCGCGTCATCCCCGCGCTGCCGTTGTCGCAGGACTTCGAGAGCTTTGAGTTGAGCAACACGACCACGAACACCTTTGAGCCGCCGACCGCTTTCGCGTATCCGCCGCTGCCGTGGAACAGCGCGCGCTTCCGCTTCGAGGTGCGCGAGCGCGAAGTCGATGGCGTGAAGACCAAAGCGCTGACCAAGACCATCGACAACAAGCTGTTCCAGCGCGGCCAGGTGTTCTTCGGCTCGCCAGAGTTGAAGAACTACACCATCGAGGCGGACGTGCTCAGCGAGGGGAACCGCCGCAAGATGTCCGAGGTCGGCGTCATCAACCAGCGCTACCTCGTGATCCTCAAGGGCAACTCACAGGAACTGGAAGTGAACTCGAACCAGGAACGCATTAAGACCGCCGTGCCCTTCAAGTGGTTGCCGAACGCGTGGTATCACATCAAAGCCCGTGTCGATGTCGCCGCCGACGGCAGCGGCACCGTCCGCGCGAAGGCGTGGAAAAAAGGCGAGGCCGAGCCGGACGCCTGGACCATCGAAGTGCCGCACCAGCACGCCCACACCCACGGCTCACCCGGCCTGTTCGGCTTCGCGCCTCAAGAACAGCGCGTGTGCATCGACAACGTGAAGGTGACGGCGAATTGAATCCATTCGCGCGTGCCAAAGATTTCCCAGTTTCATGGAATCATCATCAGCATGAACAACAGCGACCATCCGCCGCCGCACTTTCACGCGCGCCACGGTGAGTTTAGGGCGAGCGTGAGCATCGCGACGGGGCTTATCATCGAGGGTGACCTGCCCCAGCGCACCTTCCGGCTGGTGAATGAATGGTGGTCGCTGCACCGGGCTGAACTGGCGGCGAACTGGGCGCGGTTTGAAGCGCACGAACAGCTTTTGCCCATCGCTCCATTGTGAGAGACTGACCCCATGAAATACCGCAACGACGTAAAGGAAGTTCACGCGCTGGGCGGCTACCGGCTGCGGGTCTCGTTCACCGATGGCTTCACGGGCGAAGTCGATATGTGGCCGTCCTTCGCGAATCCGCGCGGCCCGATGACCGTGCCCTTCAAGGACGTCGCGTTCTTCCAGCAGGTGAGAATCGATCCCGAACTCGGCGTCGTCGCCTGGCCCAACGGCTACGACATCTGCTCTGACGTATTGCGCTACTACTGCGAACTCGGGCATGTGGCTTCCAAGGAGGAGATGACCGCCCATTTCGCGCCGGAGCCGGTCACGTCTGGCGTTGCGCTGGTGATGAACGACAAGCCTCAAGCATGACACGAGCATGAACACGGATTGGCCCAACGAGGATTTCAGGAAGTTGCCGTGCGCGGCCATTGACGCCCGGCTCTACACTGAGCGCAAGCCCCCGACGGACTTGAACGATGAGTCCGTGGCCGTGGACTACATGATGCGCGTTTGCAGCGCCTACGATTTTCAAATTCCGCCCAGCAAGGAAGTCACCGAAACCCTGCGCCACATGCGCTTCATCTTCGACCGGTATCCGCTTTCGAGTTCCATTGGCTACCATGCCTTGCGCCGCAAGTTTGGCTGGCCGGAATTGCCGTTCGTAGGCCCCATTCCCAATCCGGCTGGCGATCAGGATTTTTGGGAAGGCCGCGAACCAGACCCCATTTTGATCTGAACCATGATTTCAAACGCACCGTCACGAACCCTTATGAAGAAACTGCCTCTGTTCTCCACCGCGCTCGCCACCTGCGGCCTGATCGCCCTCGTCGGCTGTTCAGATAAAAAAGACGCGACCAAGACTGAACCCGCCAAGCCCGCCACCCCCGAAGCGGCCACGACCGGCGACTGGCCCCAGTGGGGCGGCAATGATCCGGGGCGCAACATGTATTCCTCCGCGAAGAACATGCCCAGCAGTTTTAACCCCGGTAAGCTCAAGCAGGGCACCGAGGACATCGACCTCGCCACGACCAAGAACGTCCGCTGGGCCGCCAAGCTCGGCTCGCAGAGCTACGGCAATCCCGTGGTGGCCAATGGAAAGATTTACGTCGGCACGAACAATGAAGTGCCGCGCAACAAGAAGCACGTCGGCGACCGTTCCATTCTGCTTTGCCTCGACGAGAAGACCGGCGAACTGCTCTGGCAGCTCGTTGTGCCCAAGCTCGCGTCCGGCAAGGTCAACGACTGGGAAAATCTCGGCATGTTCTCGTCGCCCGTCGTCGAGGGCAACCGCCTCTACGTCGTGACCAGCCGCTGCGAAGTGCTCTGCCTCGACACCGAGGGCTTGAAGAATGGCAATGACGGCGACTTCAAGGACGAGGGCCAATACATCGTCGGTCCCGGTAAGGCGAAGGAGGAACTCACCGACATCGACGCCGACATCATCTGGAAGTACGACATGATGGATGAACTCGGCGTGTTCCCGCACAACGCGTCGAACTGCAACATGATCATGCTCGATGATCTCATCTTTACCTGCACGTCGAACGGCCAGGACTGGACGCACGTCAACATTCCCTCGCCCAATTCCCCGAGCTTCATCGCGCTCAACAAGAAGACCGGCAAGCTCGTGGCCGAGGACGACGCCGGCATCGGCTCGCGCATTTTCCACGGCCAATGGGCCTCGCCCTCGATGGGCAAAGTCAGCGACAAGAACCTGCTCTTCTTCGGCGGCGGCGACGGCTTCGCTTACGCCTTCGACACCAAGCCCGTGAAGAAGGACGACACCACCGTGCTGCCCGTGGTCTGGAAGTTCGACGGCAATCCGCCCGAGTACAAAGTGAAGGACGCCGCGCACAAATATCCGTCGGCCGAAGGACCGAGCGAAATCATCGGCACGCCGGTCTTCTACAAGAACCGCATCTACGTCGCCACCGGCCAGGACCCCGAGCACGGCGAAGGCGTCGGCCACCTCATGTGCATCGACCCGACCAAGACCGGCGACGTGACCAAGACCGCGCTCATCTGGGATTACAAAGGCATCCACCGCAGTATCTCCACCGTCTCCATCGATCCCGCGACCGGCCTGCTCTTCGTCGGCGACTTCTCCGGCTTCGTCCACTGCCTCGACGCCGACACCGGCAAGCTGAACTGGGTCTATGACATGAAGGCGCACATGTGGGGCTCGACCTTCCTCGCCGACGGCAAAGTCTATGTCGGCGACGAGGACGGCGACTTCGTGATTCTTCCGGCGAAGAAAGATTTCGATCCCAAGAAGGAGAAACCCATCTTCGAGACCAACCTCGGCGCGCCCATCTACGGCACCCCGATGGTCGCCAACGGCGTGATGTACGTGATGAGCCAGACGCACCTCTACGCCGTCGGCGGCAGCGCCATCACCACCGACTCACCGCAGAAGCTGGAGATTAAGAAGTAGTGGGCGAAAGTTTGAGCGTCGCTGCGCGTCACGTATGGACAGAAGAGCCAAAGCTACGCTGAACAGAGACAAAGCTGTGCGTCTCAACGAGGCTTGGGGTGTTGGCGCAATCCAAGTTCGCTACAGTGATGATGGTCACTGGTATGCCACGCTCGCCCGGTTCCCTGCTGCGTTGTTCGACGCAAACGGGTACGTTTTGTTCCCGACCAAGGAAGATTATCAGACCTCGCCTCACATCGACATCGGTAAGCAAATCAGTATTCGCAAGCCGGGTATTTCCGCGATTCCAGGTTATGTGCGAGTCGCTGACTCAGACTCGTCTCCCAGTCTCGACGTGGACATCCACACCATCGCTGCTACCGAAGGGCGGCGGCGGCTGGTTCTGCATCTTCAGCGCGAACGGAATCAAACCGTCGTGCGCAACAAGAAGAAGCAGGCGGCATCGCTCGATTGCGAAGTGTGCGGTTTTTCTTTCCGTCGCGCTTACGGCAGCGCCGCGAGCGACTACTGCGAGGTTCACCACTTGCTGCCGTTATCCGATGTTGAACACAGCACGCAAACCCGAATCGAAGACCTTGCGATACTGTGCGCCAATTGTCATCGCGTCGTTCATCTGCACAACCCGCCATACACTCTGACTCAGGTCAGGGGCATGCTCGCCAAATGACAACACACGCGACGACTATCCCCGCGCTGAATCCCAACGGGATTCCATCACTCAGCCCAGGGTTGCGAGGCACGAGCTACCCTGGGTCAGCGTCCGCCAATTTTCCCAACCCTGAAAGGGTTGCAGCGCCCGGTTCCCTGCGCGCCCCGCGCTTCAACCCCTTCAGGGTTGATGGATTCCTGACCGGCCCACCCAGGGTAGCTCGTCCCTCGCAACCCTGGGCTGCACGCGGCAATCCCTTTGGGATTGAAACCGGCACGGGTAGCACAGGCTACCAGCCTGTGCCGTCGGGCAACCTGCCCGACGGAACGGCGGGACGGCCGCTCTGGAATTGGTTGCCCAAGAAAATCCGTGGCTCTCTCCCCATTCCGCGCGGCGAGTCGCCGCGCGGCACAGGCGGGTCGCCTGTGCTACCGAGAGCGTCGTGTTTAGTTCCGTGCGCTTCGAGCTTCGAACCTTCAGGGCTTAACGCAAAGACGCAAAGACGCAAAGACGCGGAGAAGACAGCGAGCATCCAAACTGAACACCCTCGTTTCGTTCCCCAAAATCCTTTCCCCCTTTGCGCCTCTGCGCCTTTGCGCCTTTGCGTTAAAATTCTTTCCCTCCTTCTTCTCACTTCCGCCCACGCTTCCGACTGGCCGCAATTCCGCGGCCCGACCGGGCTCGGCTACACGGACGCGCAAAATCTCCCGCTCACCTGGAACGCCAAGAGCAACGTGAACATCGCGTGGAAGGCCGCGCTGGCGAAGAGCGACAATCCCTACTCGTCGCCCGTCGTGTCTGGCGATCGCGTGTTCGTCACCAGCGCGGTCAATAATCCCGTCGAGCATCACGTTCTCTGCTTCGCGCGCCCCGACGGCAAGCTGCTCTGGGACACCACCGTCGAACCCGGCCCGTGGATTCTCAAAGACCTGCGCGGCGGCTACGGCGCGCCGACACCCTGCGCCGATGGCAAGAATGTTTTCGTCGTCTTCGGTTCCGCCGTCATCGCCTCGCTCGACTTCGACGGCAAGGTCGTCTGGCGAAAAGCTTTGACCCAATACAACTTCGACGTGGCGCTGGGCAGCAGCCCGATTCTGCACAAGGACACCGTCATTCTCGACTGCGACCAGAACAACAAGACTTCGAGCTTCATCGCGTTCGACAAGGCGACCGGCGACATCAAGTGGGAGCAGAAGCGTCCGCAGGCCATTTACGCGCACAGCACGCCGGTCATCGTAAACGTGAACGGCAAGGCGCAGATGCTCGTGAGCGCGAACAAAGCCATCGAAAGCCTGAACCCCGACAACGGCGAAATGATCTGGTGGTGCGCCGCGCCCGGCGACGCGTCCTCGCCCGCCTTCGCGCGCAACCTCGTCTTCGCCGACAGCGGACGCGGCGGCAAAGCCGTGTGCGTCGAGGCCACCGGCACCGGCGACGTGACGAAGACGCACCGGCTGTGGACCGGGAAGAAGGGGTCGAACGTGTCGTCGCCGGTGTTCTACGACAAGCACGTCTACTTCATGAACGACAACAACGAACACGCGTTCTGCCTCGAAGCCGCGACCGGCAACGTGGTATACGAAGAGCGCGTCGGCCGCGCCGGGCAGGTGTACGCGTCGTCGCTGCTGGCGGACGGGAAGGTCTACTACGTCGCACGCGACGGGAAGACGTTCGTGGTCGCGGCCAAGCCGGAGTACGAGTTGCTCGCGACCAACGACCTGCGCGACGGCAGTCTGTTCCACGCGACCCCGGTCGCCGCCGACGGCCGCCTCTTCCTCCGCTCCGACAGGTACTTGTACTGCCTGGAGAAGAAGTAAATTCGGCCCGCCGCCGCGGGACTCTCAGCCTCGCCCACAACTCATACCGTCGGCCGTTTCGTGTGCCAGTCGGTCGCGGCTTCGTACATGCGGGCGACGCGAAGTAACTTCTCTTCCGCGAACGGCGCGCCCAGCAGTTGCAAACCGATCGGAAGGCCAGATTTCGTGA
>JAYVWQ010000092.1:0-5432 GCA_043785945.1 Akkermansia sp. | reverse complement strand
GCCACGCGCAATTACGTCTGGTTTCTTTAACCCGGCGATCCCTCTGCGGCAGGCCGGTGTCGAGCGTGTCCTCGATGGTCAGCTTGAGTTGAGAACGTAAAGCCGCCCGCTGACGCCAATCCAGAACCAGCAGTTGCTTCATCCGTTCCAGCAGCACTCGCGCGACCTTCTTGACCTCGGCGCGCTCGTCCTCGTTCAGCTCGGGCGCGGGGCGGGTCAGGATGTCGAAGATGACCAGTTCTTCCTCGGTCATTAGCTCGCGAACATGGCGCTGCTGTTCTTCACTCAGGCTGCGCGTCAGCTTCACCAGTTCCTCGAACAACTCTTCGATGTTCCGGCTGTCGGCGTTGTAGCTCTCGATCAGTGCCTCGAACTTGTCCACGAAGTCAGCGCGGGTCTTGTTCAGGCGAATCAGCTTCTCCAGTTGCGCGCGAATGGCGGCCTTGAGGACTTCCAGGTCGATGTTCTTGTGTTTGGATTCTTTGAGGCGACTGCGTAACCCATCGAAATCGGTCCCTGACCAAACCATCACCGGACCGGGGCGTGGCTTGACCTATTATTCAAAGTGGCCCAGCCTTTGATCGACATCACACGAATTGAAAACTCCACGGCTCATTCTCTTGGCCTCGGCAAACGGTGCGACGCGAAAGTCTCGACCAATGGTGTGGTGCGCATTGTCGCTCGTGCTGATGGCATCGGCCGCGAGCGCCGCCACCGAACCTCCTCCCGACGCCCGCAACCATTGGGCCTTCCAGCCGCCTCGCGCCAGCACGCCGCCAGAGGTGCAAGACACCGCGTGGCCAAAGACGGACATTGACCGATTCATTATTGCAAAACTTGGAGCCGCCGGCTTGAAGCCTGCGCCGCCCGCCGACGCGCGCACGCTGATTCGCCGAATGAGCTTCGATCTGCTCGGGTTGCCGCCGACGGAGCACGAGGTTGAACAGTTCGTCGCGGTCCAGAAATCAAAACGCCCGGCAGCGATTAACCAACTCATCAACCAGATGCTCGCCAGTCCGCGCTATGGCGAGCGTTGGGGCCGGCACTGGCTGGACATCGCGCGCTATTCGGACACCAAGGGTTACGTCTATGCGCGTGAGGAACGGCGTTTTGTGCATGCGCCCGCGTATCGCGACTGGGTCATCCGTGCCTTCAACGAGGATTTGCCTTACGACAGGTTCCTGCTGCTCCAACTGGCGGCTGATCAACTCGTGCCAGAAGGCTCGCCCGATCTGGTTGCGATGGGTTTCATCACTGGCGGGCGGCGCTTCATTGGTGTCACGCATGACATCATTGACGACCGCATCGATGTGGTGACGCGCGGCGCGATGGCGCTCACCGTCGCTTGCGCGCGCTGTCACGATCACAAATACGATCCGATCCCGACGAGGGATTATTACTCGCTCTATGGCGTCTTCCACGGGAGCGACGACAGACTGAAACCCTTGGCTGCGTCGGACGACAAGGTGCTCGCAGACCGGCGGGCCAAGTATTCTGCCAAGCTGGCCCAGCGGCGCGACGAAGCGAACGAGCGTCTTCGTGTGCGGGCCGGCGACTACCTGGCCGCACAACTGGAACTGAAAAATTATCCGGAGGAGGGTTTTGATCAGATCCTGTCCGCCGATGACCTCATTCCATTTTCTGTCCGCCGCTGGCGCGACTTTCTCCATCAGGTGCCGGCCGCCACCCAGCCGATCTTCGCACCATGGCAGGCACTCGTTCAGTTGAAGGATGTCCCGGAAGCGGAGTTTGCCAAGGCAGCCCAGAGCGCGCTTGCGCCGGTGCTGGCCCGCAAGGATTTGAATCGTCTGATCGTGGCCGAATTCTCGCAGTCCGTGACAAACCTGCGTGATGCCGCCAGTCGCTACGGCAAGCTGTTCAAAGGGGCGGACGATGAGTGGAAGGCCGAGCTCGCCGGAGTGAAGCGGGCGAAAAGCCCAGAACCGCTGCGACTCTCTGACAATGCGAGCGAAGAACTGCGGCGTTTTCTTTACGACCCGCGCTCGCCAACCGTTGTGCCCGATACGGGTATGGCAAACACCGAGTTTTTCTTCACGACCACCGTCTGCGAGGAACTGTGGAAGCTGGAAAGTGATGTGGAGCGGCGGTTGATCGAGTTGGGCACGCCTACCGCGCTGGTGCTTACCGAGCGTGAGCCGGAACGAAATCCGCGCGTTTTCAAACGCGGCAGTCCGTCGCGATTGGGCGATGAAGTGCCGCGGCAATTCCTTGAAGTGTTCGCCGGGCCGAAGCGCACACCGTTCCGCAACGGCAGCGGCCGCCTGGAACTGGCCCGCGCCATCGCCAGCCCGGAGAACCCGCTCACCGCGCGCGTCATGGTCAACCGCATCTGGCAACACCACTTCGGTGTAGGGTTGCTGAAGACGCCCAGCGATTTTGGTTTGCGCGCCGAAGCGCCAAGCCACCCGGAGCTGCTCGACTGGTTAGCCCGGCGGTTCATTGACGAGAACTGGAGTGTAAAGGCAATGCACCGGTTAATTCTTTCCAGCGCGGTCTATCAACAGAGCGCACTCAATCAGAAGGCTACGGAACTGGATGCGGACAACCGCCTGCTCTCACGCTTCCCGATGCACCGTTTGGATTTCGAGCAATTGCGCGATGCCATGCTCGCAACCAGTGGTGAACTCGATCTGACGATGGGCGGCAAGTCGCGTGAGTTGCTCGAAGCGGACAACATGCGCCGCACAGTTTACGCATTCGTGGATCGCCAGTTTCTGCCCGGCACGTTTCGGACGTTCGACTTTGCGAATCCCGACATCCATGTCGCGGTGCGCCATGAGACGACCGTGCCGCAACAGGCGTTGTTTTTTCTCAATGGAAACTTTGCTGCGGCACGGGCCAAGGCGCTGGCGAGGCAACCCACAGGCAGGCCGGAGCAACGGGTGCAGCAACTTCATCACGCGCTCTATCAGCGCGCCGCGACGCGAGACGAAGTGGCCGCGGGCTTGCAGTTCATCAAAGCGGCCGAGGCCGATCCCGCGCCGACACCGCCGCCGGTGCGCGAGACGCAGTGGCGTTACGGCACGGGGGAATACGATGACACGACGAAGCAATTGAAGTCCTTCACTCCGTTACCGCATTTCACCGGCTCGGCGTGGCAGGGAGCGGGCGCATGGCCGGGCGGCGAAACCGGCTGGGCACAACTCACGGCCGATGGGGGGCATCCTGGCAACACGCGCGCCTACGCGTGCGTCCGGCGTTGGATCGCGTCGCGTGACGCGCTTGTGGACATTGCCGGCACGCTCAAGCATGAACCCGAACAGGGCGATGGCGTGCGCGGTTTCATCGTGTCGAGCCGCGACGGCGAATTGAAACGAGCCAATGTTCACAAGACCAAGACGGACATGGCTGCGACCAACGTGGTCGTCAAAGCCGGTGACACGATCGACTTCATCGTCGATATCGACGGCACGTTGAATACGGACCAGTTTCTCTGGGCACCCGTCATCAAGGACATGGCCACTAAATGGGACGCCCAACGGGAATTCGACGGCCTGCGGCCCGCCCCCGTTTACCTCACGCCGTGGGAGCAATACGCGCAGGTTCTGCTGCTAGCCAACGAGTTCGCCTTCGTCGATTGAATGGACAAGCATGTTCGCGACTCAAACATACATAAGTTCTAAACGATGAACCCATTTGCCCGACCGATGTTGAGCCGCCGCGACTTTCTCGCGCGGGCCGGCATGGGTATCGGTGCAGTCTCTTTCGGCGCTCTGGCGCAGGCCCAGGTTGCTTCGCCGCTCGCTGCACACGCGCCGCACTTCGCGCCGAAAGCAAAGCGAGTCATCCACTTCTTCCTCAACGGCGGGCCGTCGCAGGTGGACACATTTGATCCGAAGCCGATGCTGGCGAAGTTCGCCGGCCAACCATTGCCGAGCGAGAACCTGCGCACAGAGCGCAAGACGGGCGCGGCGTTTCCATCGCCGTTTCAGTTCAAAAAATACGGCCAGAGCGGATTGGAAATCAGCGAACTGTTCGCCAAGACCGCCGCACACGCGGACAGCATCGCCGTGGTGCGCTCGATGTATGCGCAGGTGCCGAACCACGAGCCATCGCTCATGCTGATGAATTGCGGCGACAGCGTGCAGGCGCGGCCCAGCTTTGGTGCGTGGACGCTGTACGGATTGGGTACGGAAAACCAGAACCTGCCCGGATTCGTGGCCATGTGCCCGGGCGGAATGCCGATTAAGGATTCCGAAAACTGGCAGGCTGGATTTTTGCCCGGCGCGTTTCAAGGGACGTTCGTGGATCCGCAGTTTCGCGAGGTGGAGAAACTGATCGAGAACATCCGCAGTCCGCACGCGAGCCATGCCATTCAGCGACGGCAACTCGACCTGTTGCGCACGTTGAACTCCAGCCATCGGCGCACGCACGCCAGCGATCCGCGACTGGAAGCACGCATCGAATCTTTCGAACTGGCCTTTCGGATGCAGCTCGAAGCGACAGACGCCTTCGACATCGGCAAAGAGCCGGCGAACATCCGCGCCATGTATGGCGATCATGTGCATGGACGGCAAACACTGATCGCGCGGCGCCTGCTGGAGCGTGGCGTGCGCTTCGTGCAACTCTGGCACGGCGCAGGCCAGCCTTGGGACCATCACGACAACATCGAAGGTAACATCCGCAAACATTCCGCAGACATTGATGGCCCCATCGCCGCGCTGATGACGGATTTGAAGCAGCGCGGCATGTTTGACGACACGTTAATCCTTTGGGGCGGCGAATTCGGCCGCACGCCCACGGTGGAACTGGGGGACAAGGGCAAATCCAAGCTTGGCCGCGACCACAATCACTACGGGTTCAGTGTCTGGCTGGCAGGTGGCGGCGTGAAAGGCGGCACGGTTTACGGCGCGACGGACGAGTTTGGGTTCAAGGCCATCGAAAATCGCGCCAGCGTTCATGACCTGCACGCGACCATGCTGCACCTGCTCGGCTTCGATCACGAGCGGCTGACTTATCGCCACGCGGGCCGCGATTTCCGGCTTACCGATGTCTCAGGAGAGGTGATGCGGGAGATCGTCGCGTAGAATCCAATCGTGAAAATTTGCTTCGACTGACGCCACCAGGTCAAGCAACCGCGTCCGGTCGCACGTTCCCGCGCAGCATCACCTCCAGCAACAAACTCCCGGTGCGGCTCGTCCTCGCGCTCGATGCGCTTCCACTCGAAGAAGGTGGCCGTGCGCAAGCACCTCCCAATCCGCCGTGAGCGAGCCGACGCGGCTGTCCGTGCCGTTCGAGGCAAGGAGCAGTGCGTTGAACCAGAACAACGTCTCCCTCTCCGCATCGGATGAGGAGAGGGATTAAGGGTGAGGTTGGGCTTCACCCGGTTTGATGGACACCTTGGAGAGGCGGGGCGCATGGGTGTGGTTTAGTTGAGTTGGAGTTCGAAGTCCACAGGTGACCTGGAGCCG
>JAYVWQ010000091.1:0-11986 GCA_043785945.1 Akkermansia sp. | reverse complement strand
TCGATGATTTGAGGGCGCAATGACAGCCCCGCCACCGCACAGAAGGAGTCCGCGTCAAACTCAGCCCGCTCCAGTCGCTGAAACAAATTTGACCCCGGCTGTCCCCGCAACCAGCTCATCGACTCGCCGCGACCCGGCTCGTTCGCTCGCCGACGGAACAATCCGCAGACGTTCACCTCGCCATCAGCCAGCCGACACAGGCCGACGTACGAGTCGCGGGCGAGGTGCATCTCCAAGTCTGCTTCCAGCGCCAGGCCTCGCGCGTGAATCTTCAGGCCGAACCATCGCCAGCCCTGCTCAACGGGTTGGGCGCGACGCCCCATTGCACCCACCACGCCTTCGCCAAAGTTTTGTTCGCGACAACGCTCGCCTTCACGCAAATCCCCGCCGAGGGCACGGAAGCGTTCCGCCAGCGCGGCATCAAGATGAAAGCGGGAAACGGAAATGGCCGTGCTCGGCAAGGGCCGTTGAAAGAGCAACCGATGGGGCGTAAAGAAGGCGCAATCCGTCGCGGGCCTCGCATGGTCCCGCATTAACGCATCCAGTCCAAGCGTCCGAAGCATATCACCGCCCGCGCCACTGATGAACTCGCCGCAGACCCGATGGCGGGGATACCGCCCAGCCTCGATGATGGTGGTCGGCACGCCGCGCTGGCGCAGAATAATTCCCAGCGACAACCCGGCCAGTCCACCGCCGATGATGGTGATGGGCTTCATCGCCGTCGCGCCACGAAGAGCTGACTGAAAAATCCCGCTGGCTTCTCCGTGAGCGTCCAGCGCGACGCATCGGGCCAGAGACGTGACAGTTCGTTGTTTTGAAAACCTGCGCGCACGCTGGCCACGGCGTCGTGGCGCGTCACATCATTGCATCCGATCAAGCCTACGCCTCGGCTGGCAAGGAGCGCGAAAGAGGAACGCCGCGGTTCACACGCGATGAAGACGCGGCAGCGTGCGGCGACGGTCGCGAGCAGTTGCTTCAGCTCCGTCTCATGGAAGTGGTGCAGGAACAAATTCACGAACGCCACGTCCACCGGGTCGATCTCGCCGAGACCCGCCAGCGCATCGCACAGATGAAAGTGAACGGCGCAGTTCAAGGTGTTGAAGCCCTCACGCACGCGGGGAGAGATGCCGCCGATGCGATCCACGAGAATGAATTCCGTGTTCGGTCGCGCGAGTTTTTGCGCCAGCCGCAGCGCGAAAGCGCCATCACCCGCGCCGAGGTCGAGCACGCGAGTTAAGTTCTGAACCTTTCGCACCTCGCTCGCGATGAGAGCAGCGTTGTTCATCAACCAGTTGATCCGGCGCAAATCTGCACGGGACCGGCGCGCCCGCGGATCGTCATCCGGCAACTCATCGAGCCATTCCGGTTCAATGACGCGTTCCATCACGTCGCCTTCAACAGTGCGCCCTGGCAACTGAAGCCCGCGCCAAACGCCGACAACCACCACCATCCCGCCGCCATGTCGGGAGTCCACGCGCGTTCCAGCACATGATAAACACACGCGCTGCTGATGTTGCCGTATTCGCGCAGGACATCTGCAGTGTGATCCAGTTCGCCATTGGCGAAACCGAATTCACCACGCAAAGCCGCCAGCACATCACGCCCGCCGGAGTGCCAGATCCAACCGGCGATCTGTTCAGGCCGAATTCCATTCCGCTCCAGTACCCGCGTGAAGACTTGGCGAGAATGGCGCGCAGCCAGGCCAGGCACGGGCAGCGTCAGAATGTTGCGCAACATGCCGTCACGCGTCTCGAACCGCAGCGCGTCGCGGTCGCCTGGAGACAGCACGGAATCCGCGTCCTTCCACTCCAAACTCAGATGATGCGTGGAAGGCTCATTGCTCAACACCGCCGCACCCGCGCCGTCGCCGAAGAGGCAGGTGCTGATCAGGACGCCCGGGTCATCATCAATATAAAAGGCCGCGCTGCACACCTCGACGCAGATGGACAAGACCCGCTTGGCACGACCAGCAGCCAGCAGCGCTTCGCCCGTGCGCAGATTCGGCAGCGCCGCCACGCAGCCCTGTCCCACCAGATCGAGTCCGAAGACATCGGGCCGCAAGCCGAGACGTTCGGTCACATAGCTGGTCAGTCCGGGACAGAGATAACCCGTGCAGGTGCTAATCAGCACCGCGTCGATTTCCGCCGCCGCCACGCCCGCGTGTTGCAAGGCGCGCTCCGCCGCTTGCGTCGCCAGCACGGGCGCATTTTTCTCAAACCGGGCGCTCAGAGCATTGGGCGTGAGATGAAAAGCCTCCGTCAGCGGATCGAGCGCGAGGGCGCGCGTATCGATCCCGTTCTGGCCGGAGAACACCCGGCGCAGGAGAGCACGCGAGCGGGGCACGAGGCGCGCGTAGGCGTCGGAATTTTGCATCACCGCCCAGCATTCGGATTGTTGGTAGCGTGTGGCGGGCGCCGCCGTCCCGACTCCTGTGATGAACATGGCGGCAACACTACCGCCGCCCCATGTCGCCGCAAGTTTCGTGTCCGATCCGCAGCCTCGCTGCGGACCACGTTCATGTTAAAACGGACCCGGGCAGACAGGCGCTGCGAGAACCCATTCTCGATGATTTGTGCATTCCCTTCCCCCGTCGGATGTGCGAAAAACAACCCGTCGCAGAACATGATGAAAGTGACTCTCGCACCTGGTGCCGGCCTGGGCCGGATTGCAGAAATCGTCCGCAACGCCGTGCTTTTTGGCCCGGATGCCTGGAGCGACGGTTCGCTGCCCGAAGGCGAGGCTCGCCCCAGCCCCCGTTCCCATCTGCTGCCCACGGATCGCGACGTGGTTGAACTCTTCACCCTGCTCGGCTCACGCCGGGTGAATTATCTGCTGGTCGGCGGCATCGCCATGCTCCGCTACGTCGAGGGCCGGAACACCGAGGACATCGATCTGCTCATGTCCCTGCCTTCACTGCGGCAGCTCCCGGAAATTGTCATCGAGGAGCAGGACGAAAATTTTGTCCGGGGCCGCTTTCGCAGCGTGCGCGTGGATGTGCTGCTCACGGCCAACGCCCTCTTCGCCGAGGTGCAGCAACGCTTCGGCACCACCCACCGCTTCGTGGAACTGGATGTGCCGACCGCCACGCCCGAGGGCTTGATTGTGCTCAAGCTCTACGCCTTGCCGTCTCTTTACCGGCAGGGTTTGTTTGACCGCGTGTCGCTCTACGAAGGTGACATCGCGAGCCTCATCCAGCGCCACCGGCCCGCGCTGGAACCGCTGCTTCAGCAGTTGCAACCGCACCTGCCCGAAGGCGACCGGCAGGAACTGCTCGTCATCGTCCGCGACATCCAAGCCCGCATCGCCCGCTTCGAGCAAATCAAGGACAAGGGGAGGAGTTAGGAACTGACCGTGTTCTGTTCCGTTCGGAAGAGTGCCAGACCAAGCTTGTGTTCGCGCCCCGATCACGCCAAAAAAAGATAGGTCAGCGGATAAGTGGGCTTCTTGATATGGATGACAGCCTCAATTTTCTTTACGGCGTGGTGGCGTTACAAGCCAACCTCATAAACTCCGAACATTTCAACGAGTTTATGGAGGCTTGCAACAACCTGCCTCCGCAGAGCGACGTTCCTCTTGCCGACATCTTTGTGGCGCGCGGTTGGATTCAACCGGACGACAAAGCGCACTTGGTGGAATTGGTCGAACGTAAACTGCAAAAGCAGGCAGGCAATGTGACCGCCACCTTGACGGCGATCAGGGGTGGTCTTGAACGAACATTGACGGTGTTGAACACCTCTGTCTCCCAGAAGCCCGCGCGGCGTCCGGCTGATCCAGAGCTTGCGTCGCGGCTGGAAGCATTGGTGAACGCAGATCGCTACACCCGCACTCAATTGCACGCGACGGGCGGTATCGGACGCGTGTGGGTGGCGCGTGACAGCCAGCTGGGCCGTGACGTTGCGCTCAAGGAATTGCTCACCGAGCAGTCTGGCAATTCTGTGGCCTGCGCGCGTTTTTTGCGCGAAGCCAGGATTACCGGCCAGTTGGAGCATCCTAGGATCGTGCCTGTTTACGAGTTGTCGCAACGGCCAGGCACGCAAGAGCCGTTCTACATCATGCGCTTTGTGAAAGGGCACACGTTGAAAGAGGTCGCGCTGGCATACCACGCAAAACGAAACGAGGGACAGCCCGATTCACTGGAGTTTCTTGGGTTGCTCAACGCCTTCGTGGCGGTCTGCAAAACGGTGGCCTACGCCCATTCACGCGGCGTGATTCACCGTGATCTGAAAGGCCAGAACATCATGGTCGGCGATTACGGCGAGGTGGTCGTGCTCGACTGGGGACTGGCCAAGGTCATGACCGAACGCGACATCGACGACGAAATGCCGTCCGGGAGCGCAGCGGGTCGTCAGTTGCAGGGCACGGACCTCACGCTTGATGGTGAGGTCATGGGCACGCCCTCGCACATGGCACCGGAACAAGCAGCAGGGCGGCTCGATTTGATCGACGAGCGCACGGATGTGTATGGCCTGGGTGCGATGCTCTATCAGATACTCACCGGCCAACCTCCGTTTGCCGGAACAACGGAGGAAATCCTGAAGAAAGTCCAAGCGGAACAGCCGCTTCCTCCGGAAAAGCATTGGCCTGATGTTCCCCCCATCTTGCAAGCCGCCTGCCTGCGTGCTCTCGCCAAGCAGCCTGAAGCACGATTCGCGTCGGCACATGAATTCGCGCAGGAAGTCGAGCAATGGCAGGAAGTGCAACGTAAGAAAGCCGAAGAAGCCTTGAGGGTCTCCGAAGCGCTTTACCATTCGCTCGTCGAAAACATTCCGCTTTGTGTGTGGCGCAAGGACCGAGACGGTCGCTTTACTTTTGCCAACGTCGCTTTTTCCGAGGTCTTCGGGATAAAGCCAGAGGACATGATCGGCAAAAGCGATGAGGATTTTTTTCCACCGGCGCTGGTGAAACAAATCAGGCGCGATGATGGTCATGTCCTCAAGACGGGGCAGACTTTGCGCGCGACCGAAGAGCAACAAACCCCTCAAGGAGCGAGATCGGTGGAACTAATCAAAACCCCGATCCGCGATTCGCGTGGCGAGATAATCGGCACGCAAGGAATCTTCTGGGACATCACCGCGTAGAAACGCGCACCGGAAGGACAGCGCACCTAACCTGGCATTCTGATTCCAACTGGCCTCGCGCGCGTCAGGTCACTTGGCGAAGAGCGCTTCCAGCGGCAGCGTGAATTCCGGCAAGGCCGCGCTGGTCAGCATCCCGCCCGGCCCGTGGACTGAGTGTTCGGTGAACTGGCCGTCCTTGGGCTGGCGATAGACTTCGATTTTTTTCTCCGGGCCGAGGACGAACCAACATTCCTTCACGCCCGCGCCGGCGTAGGCGCGCAGCTTCGAGCGGTCGTAATCATGGCTGGTAATGGAAACCTCGATGACGAGTTCGGCGGTGTGCGGGTGGTCGGTAAGGAAATCGCCTTCCGTTCCGCTGACCACGGAAATGTCCGGCTCCGGTTCGGAGTCGCCGCAAGTGACAGGTTGTTCCGAGCGCACCAGCAGGGTGGGCGGCAACTTGGCGCGCAGCAGGCGGAGCAGGCTTGTGACGAGGAAGCAATGAAAGGGTGACTTGGAAATTTTTCTGTACACCAATCCGTGGAGGAGTTCGGTGTTTTTGGGAATCAGCCCCGCCTCACCCAGCGCGCGATACGCGGCCACGGAGAGCGGCCAGAGTTGCGCGCCCCGCAAGGGCGTCGGTGGAGACTCAACCGCGTTCTTCATGGGCAAAACTCTAGCCGGGCAAGTGGTGTCCGCAAGGGCGGACTTGGTCATCGGGGAAAAGCGGCGCTAAAGACGACCGCACTCCAAACGCTCCGCGTAGCACGAGGCGCATGGCCCGTCGCGACAGCGTTTGGAGTGCGGTAGCTTCAGCGCCGCTTTCAGCGGCGGCGGTTGTGCTCGTCGCGGGAAAACTTTTCCGAGGCCAGTTGTTTCGCGCGATGGAGCAGGGGAGCTGGTGCTGACATCATTTCAAAATGCGCGCCCCATTCCGTCGCGGCGACGGCAGACATCGCTTCCTGCCAATGCGTCCGGGGGATTCCTGGCGGGGGCGGCTGGATGGAGCCTTGGATTAGCAAACCGGTTTTCGTGCGGCGCTGCGCCGCGCCCGCGATCTTGCGGCCGAGGCGGAGCACGTCGGACTTTTCATGGCCGATGAAACATTGGCCGGCGATTTCTTTGCGGCAGCAGGGCGCTAGTTCGGTGGCCACGTCGAGCGAGGTGAAGGCGCTTTGAATCCAGCGGTGAACGCGCTCGTAGCTCTCGGTCGCGCGCAGGCCATACCACGGATGGCTCGGCGGGATGACCACGCTGTAGGTCCAGTCCGCATCGTGGGGCACGAGTCCGCCGCCGGTGGGCCGGCGCATCAGCGGACGCAGATGCGTCACGCGCTCCAGGTCGGCGATGGGTTGCGAGTAGCCGAAGGTGGCGGCGGGTTGTGTCCAGCCGTAGAAGCGGAGCACGGGGAAATTCGTGACCGGCGCGAACTCCAGCAGCGCCTCGTCGAGCGCCATGTTGAAGGCCGGTTCAGATGCGCCGGAATCGAGAACGAGCCAGGGATCGGGCGGCGCGGCACTCATGACATCACGCCGATCTGTGGGCAAAGATGTTCCACCTCGCACTGCTCGCAATCCGGCGAGCGCGCCGCGCATCGCCGCCGTCCGTGCCAGATGAGCAGGTGGCTGAAGAGACACCACTGGTCCTGCGGCACCAGCTTCTGCAAATTCCGCTCCACCTTTTCCGCCGCCGTTTCGCGGGTCAGCCCGAGCCGATTGGAGAGCCGTCCGACGTGTGTATCCACGACCACGCCGACGTTGATGTTGAAAGCATTGCCCAGCACGACGTTGGCGGTCTTGCGTCCCACGCCGCCGAGCGCGGTCAGTTCGTCCATGGTGCGGGGGACTTCGCCGCCGTGCTTCTCGAGGAGCGCACGGCAACAGGCTTGGATGTTCTTGGCCTTGGCGCGGAATAGCCCGATGCGCCGGATGTCCTGCTCAAATTCCGCCGCCGGAGCCTGCGCGTAATCCGCCGCAGTCCGGTATTTTTTGAACAGCTCGGCCGTGACGATGTTGACCTGCTTGTCCGTGCATTGGGCGGAGAGAATGGTGGCAATGAGCAGTTCCAGCGGGCTGGTGTGATTCAATTCGCAGTGGGCGTCGGGATACGTCTCGCGCAGGATGCCGATGACGCGGGCCGTGCGCGCGGCCTGCTGCTGAAGCGATTCGCGGGGCATCGGTCAGGGGCGGCGGCGTGGCGGATTCTGCGGCCGGTCGGGGGAGAAATCCACGCCCTCGAAAATCTCGGCCAGTGAAATCGCGATGTCCAGCGACGGCAGCGGCAGGCTGGCGGTCATTCCCATCACTTCGCGCAGTATCCACTCATTGTTCGGCTGCCGGATAAACTGTTCAATGTGCGGCTCGTACTGGCTGACGAGCAGATATTCCTGGAGCGATGGAATCTGACGGTAGTGCTCAAACTTCCGGCCCCGGTCGTAGCCCTCCGTGGAATCGGATAGGATTTCAACGATGAGCGTCGGGTTCGTCAGCGTGTCCATCGTGTCGTCCACAAACGTCGGTTCCCCACACACGACGGACAAGTCAGGATACGTGTAGAGGCCGGTTTCATCCACCTTCACGCGCAGTTCGGAATTGAACGGCTGGCAGCGGTGCTTGCGCAACTTGTCCCGAAACTCAGCCGACACGTTCGTTCCAATCTTGCTGTGCCAGCGCGTGCCGCCGGACATGGCAAACATTTCACCGTCAAAGAATTCACTCTTACCATCCACGGCAGCGCGTTCGAGGGCGAGGTACTCCGCCTCGGTCACACGATGAATTGTTTGTGGCAAAGCCATGTGAGTGAGAGTAGCGAACCGCAGGTTAATATCAAACCAACTCCGGCTCCTCAATCGCGCGCACGGGCCGCGCCAACGGCGTGCCGTCCTTCGCCTCAGGATATTCGAAGACCTTGCCCTCGAAGTTGCGGATGACCACGCGATCAGCGTTGTGGCTGAGGACGTAGCCGGGATTGATCGGTACCTTGCCGCCGCCGCCGGGCGCGTCGATGACGTACTGCGGCACGGCGTAGCCGGTGGTGTGGCCGCGCAGTTGTTCCATCAGTTCGAGGCCGCGCCGCACGCTGGCGCGCAGGTGCGCCGAGCCGGTGATGAGGTCGCACTGGTAGAGGTAGTAGGGGCGCGCGCGGCACATGAGAAGTTTTTGGAAGAGAGCGCGCAGCACCGTCAGGTTGTCGTTCACGTTCTTGAGCAGCACGGACTGGTTGCCCAGCGGAAGGCCCGCGTCGGCCAGCCGGCCCAGTGCGTCGCGCACTTCCGTCGTCAGTTCGCGCGGATGGTTGGTGTGAATGCTGATGAAGAGCGGATGATACTTCTTCAGCATCGCGCACAGCCCGGGCGTGATGCGCTGGGGCAGAAAGATCGGGATGCGCGTGCCGATGCGGAGGAACTCGATGTGCGGAATGGCCCGCAGTTGCTTCAACAGGGATTCCAACTTGTCGTCGCTGAGGAGCAGCGGATCGCCGCCGCTGAGGAGCACGTCGCGCACTTCGGGATGCTGCCGGATGTAGTCGAGCTGCTTGTCGTACTCGGGATGAAAATCATAGCCGGCTGCATTGCTTACAAGACGCGAGCGGGTGCAGTAGCGGCAATAGCTGGCGCATCGATCCGTCACGAGGAAGAGCACGCGGTCCGGGTAGCGATGCACCAGGCCAGGCACGGGCGAGTGCGCGTCCTCGCCACATGGGTCGCTCATTTCCCAGGACGCGGTGTGCGTTTCCTCGATGCGCGGAATGACCTGGCGGCGAATGGGGCAGTTCTCATCCGACGGATCGATGAGATTGAAAAAGTAGGGCGTGATGGCGAGGGCGAGCTTGGTGTTCGCGAGTTGGGTGCCGGCCTCTTCCTCGGGCGTGAGGGTGGGGAGGAGTTTCCGCAACTGTTCCAGTGAGGTGATGCGGTGCTTGAGCTGCCAGCGGTGGTCGTTCCAGTCCGTGTCGGAAACGTCGCTCCAGAAGCCGCGCCCGGCGGAGTGGAACTGTTTCAGTTGAGTGAACTGCTGGAGGTCAGCACCGTCTTCCTCTCCCGCCCCTGAGTTGTTACTCGGCATTGCGGGCGCACTATAAAAGTGGTCAGGGGGGTGTCAAGGGCGCCACCCCGGCGGCGTTCGCGACCCGGCCGGAGGAGGAAATTTTCGCGCGCCGGGCGTCCAGATTGTTCAGTTCCTGCACGGCTTCGGCCACGGC
The DNA here is from genome assembly GCA_043785945.1 of Akkermansia sp. Lineage (GTDB taxonomy): Bacteria > Verrucomicrobiota > Verrucomicrobiia > Limisphaerales > SIBH01 > JANNGC01. The sequence goes on along the minus strand of JAYVWQ010000091.1, from coordinate 2,729 downwards.
CTTGCGGGCTTTGCGCTCGCGGAACCACCGGCCTTCATGGCTGCGGGCTTGCAGATATTTTTCCAGCACCGTCGCGTAGCCATCGGTCAGCGCGGTCATCTCGGGCGTGAGCCGCACCCGGGCAGCGCGCAACTGCCTGAGCTTCCCCTGCAAGAGCGGCGCTTGTTGCGGGAAATCCCAGTCATTCAAGACAGTCTGCAACGCGACGGGCGTGACGTGCGGGAGTTCCTCGTCCGCGAGCTGCACTTGCAGCGGCGTGTAGAGAATTTCCTCGAGCCGCTGCCGCGCCTCTCCTGCGGACCAGAGTATGGAGGACTCGCGCGTCTTGAGCTGGGCGACGTTGAGCGACCACCACTTCTCCACGTCGAGCATCCGCTGGAATTGTGACTCGAAGCCGCGCAGGAAGGCGGTCTGCCAGTTGAGATGTTCGGGCAGCAGGGCGAGCGTCGCGCACAACGCGTCCGGTCCGCCCCGCAGGCGCAGCAGCTCGCGCACGAAGAGATGCGCGGAGTGGTGGTAGGCCAGGGCACTGCCCTGTTCGGACGGCCAGTTCAATTGATCCACCGTGAGCGTGCCCGCCTCCAGCGTGTGTTGGCGCAACGCGGCGGCGGAATCATTCTTGGGTTTCAGCCGCACGTTGAACGCACCGGGCGACAGGGCCACGCCGGACAAGGCGCCTTCCATCAGGTGCGCCGTCAGACCCTCCACCAGCCAGGGCGGCAGTTCGACGGATGCCTCCGTGGCGGCGCGGTTGGCGAACTCCAGCAGCAGCACCTCGATGATCGACTGGAGCAACCGGGTGCGGATGATTTCATCCGGCATCTCCACGCGATAGCGCCAGCCTTGATCCGTCTGGAAGGGAAAAATCTCCGGGCTTTCGTTGTCGGATCGGACCGGATGGACGTTGACAAAAACCGTGCTGCGCCAGCGGTCGCCCCAGCCAAGTTCGTGCGCGAGAATTTGTTTGATGCGCTCGCAGGTCACCGCCAGCACGGCCGGATCGACATAGACGATGTCTTCCTTGGGGTGGCTGGCAAAGACGGAGGTTTGCGGTTTGCCCCGGACCACGAACTGCTTGCTCATGCTGGTGATCACGACCGGATCGGCCGCCCGCGCCCCCAGAGGAAGGAACAGCAAGGCCATCACCGTGAGCCGGTGGGCCGAACTCCGACCGCAGAAAACAAGCGCGCGCACGTTGATGTTCATGACCATGCCGCGTCGTTAGGATGACCAGCGGCAGTCTGAAGTTTGTAGCCAAAGCGCCGTCCGCTGGGAAGGCGTCATTTGCCCTTCTTGGCACTCGCGGCGGGCGTGCTCTTCGTTTCCTTCTTCGCGGCCGGTTTGCTGTCGCTGCTGATCGGCTTCGCTTCGGTGGAGGGCTTGGCCTCAGCGGCGGGCTTGGATTCCGTGGCGGACTTGTCCTTCTTCTCGCCGGCCTTGTAATTCTCGCTGCGGTATTCGGTGATGTAGAAGCCGCTGCCTTTGAAGATCAGCCCCGCGCCGGCGCCGATCTGTTTCTTCACCCGGCCCTTGCCCCACTTCTTCATCCCGCAACTTTCCTTCCGGCACACGGTCAGGGCCGCGTCCTTCATGGATTGAACAATTTCAAAGTGATGGTCGCACTTGGTGCAGGCGTATTCGTAGGTCGGCATGGTGTCTGTTAATTATTTCCGGGGTGAATGGTCAGGCGGCGCTAGCCGCCGATGCAGCTCATGCTGCGGCTGGCAAACGTGAAATCCGGCTCGCCGATGCGATGGCGCGCTTCTTTTTGTCCGACGGTGACGCGCAGGTAATCGCGCAGTTCCTCATCGCTCGCACCCGCGCGCAGCCGGGAACGGAAGTCGTGCTCCACCACGCTGAAAAGACAAGTGCGCAGCTTGCCGTCGGCGGTGAGACGCAGCCGGTTGCAGTGTCCGCAGAACGGTTCCGAGACCGGCGCGATGATGCCAATCTCCCCGCCGCTCGCGCTGCTGGAACCAATCTGCCAGCGCTTGGCCGTCTCGGATTTGTTCGCCGAGCTGACCGGATGCAAATCAAAACGGGCCTGCAAGCGCCGCAAAATTTCCGCGCCCGGCACCACCATCTCGCGCTGCCACGCGCGGCCAGAATCGAGCGGCATGAATTCAATGAAGCGCAGGACCAGTGCCTCGCGGGCGGCAAACTCCGCCAGCGCTTCGATCTCGTGATCGTTGATCCCCCGGATGATGACCGCGTTGACCTTCACCGGCGCGAAGCCAAGCCGGCGCGCAAGCTGGAGGGCGGCCAGCAACTCGTCCAGCCCATCCCGTCCCGTGATGCGTTTGAAATTTTCGCGGTCGAGCGAGTCGCAACTGAAGCTCACGCGCTGCAGGCCCGCGTCACGCAGGGCCTGGGCTTTTTGTCGGAAGAGAAATCCATTCGTCGTCATCGCGAGATCGGTGACGCCGTCGATGCGGGCGAGGGCCGCGACGAGTGTTTCCAAATCCTGGCGGAGCAGCGGCTCGCCGCCGGTGAGGCGAATCTTCTCCATGCCCTGGCCCACGGCGATGCGCACGAGGCGTTCAATTTCCTCGAAGCTCAGGATGTTCTGCTTGGGCTGCCACTCCCGGTGAATGGGCGTGGGATTGACGGCCGTGGCCCAGCGGTCGCGGTAGAAGTTCTCCGCCGCCTCCGTCTCCGGCAGGCAGTACAGGCAGCGGAAGTTGCACCGGTCCGTCACGCTCACGCGCAGGTCGCGCATGATGCGCCCA
>JAYVWQ010000090.1:0-4380 GCA_043785945.1 Akkermansia sp. | reverse complement strand
GTAGCAGGGCAGGGAGGCGACGACCTCGACTTCGTGGCGGGCCAAATACTCCGGCAGCCACGCGAACGCAGGCTCCTCGATGATGGTGAGGTTGTTGCGGTCGATGACATGTGCGCCGCACTCGCGTCCCAGCTCGACGAAGTAACGGAAGAACGCGCTCAACTCCGGCGCACCACCCGTGATGTCGAGGATGGCCGGACGATGCTCTCGAATCCACGCGCCGATGCGGTGCGCGGTCGCCTCGTCGATCATTTCCGTGCGCCACGGCGCGGCATCAACGTGGCAATGGCGGCACGCCTGGTTGCACTTGCGCCCCACGTTGATCTGGAGCGTTTGCAGTCGGGTGCGGTTCAAGACGAGCTGCTGTTCGGAGAGTTTTTGATCGAACCGGTTCATGGGTGCGGAAACTAGCAGGAGGGAAATTGAAACTCCAAACATCAAAACAAGCAGGCGCACAGCTCAAGAACCAAGCTCGACTCGCCAGTGCGCCTCGCCTAACTTCCGACCATGACAACGACTGCGGAAGTCACTGGGATCACTGGGCAGCTTGCGGAGCTGCTGAAGCAAGTCCAAGCGGGCCACGAGGTGCTGCTGACTCAAGGCCACAAGCCCGTGGCCCGGCTGGTGCCAGCGCCGGAAAAGGAGAGCTTCCGCAGCGCGGTCCTCCAGATTCGTTCCCTCAAAGGTCATCGGGTTTTGACCCCGTTTGTTTCCCAAGCGGAACTCGCCGGAGAAATATTTGACCGCGAATGACCGGGCTTTCGCGCGGCAGGTTGTCGCGCGACACAGGCAAGTTGCCTTATCCCCTCCCTCTTTGCGTTCCCTGCGTTCTCTCGCGGCCCTTCGATTTCCCCCCTTGTTTTCCGGCGGGCTTTCGCGCTCACTTGGCGGCGTGAAACTCCGCCCGGCTCCGCTCCACAGGCTTGCGCTCGCCCTGCTCTCCACCGGACTGGGTTGCGCACGCGCGGCGCAGCGGGCGGGTTTGTTTTCCCCAGTCTGACCAATGCCTGCTGAACCGGACATCCTCGTTCAAGTCCGCCGGGCTGCGGCGCTGAAGATTCTCTTCCTGCCGCACGCGCTCCGCCAGATGTCGCGTCCCGAACGCATGATCCTGGCGGCGGATGTCCGCCGCGTGGTGGAAACCGGCGCAGTGATCGAGGACTATCCAGAGGATGCGCGCGGCCACAGTTGCCTGCTGCTCGGTTGCGCGGATGACAGCCGCTTCCTGCATGTGGTATGCTCGCCCAAGAATGAATACTTGGCGGTCATCACGGCCTACGTGCCCAGTCCCGACGAGTGGGAAAGCGACCTGAAAACCCGGAGACGATCATGAAATGCTTCCATTGCCAAGGCCAGTTGCAGCGCGGTTTCACCAGCTTCCAAACCACGCGCAAGGGTTACCACCTTACCCTCGACCGTGTGCCCGCGTGGGTCTGCCGCCAGTGCGGAGAGGCGGTGTTTGATGAAGAGCAGACGGACGCGCTGCAAAAAACGCTCGAAGCTCTCGACCACAAGACGGAAGACCTTGCGGTTGCCAAGTAGCCCCGAAGCGGCGTGTTGGAAATTTGGAGTGCGGTGACTTGTCACCGCCTTTTCGTCTGGCGACTTGTCGCCAACCGAGCGGCGCGACCAGTCGCGCCGTAAAAAAGCGCCGACAAGTCGGCGCACTCCAAACCGGACATTTTCCCGCCTTGTTTTCCGGCGGGATTTTGCGCTCACTCGGCGGCGTGAAAATCCGCCCGGCTCTGCTCCACTGGCTTGCGCTCGCCCTGCTCTCCGCCGGACTGGGCCGCGCGCGGACGGCGGAGAAGTTGGATTGCAACTCGTGCCAGTTGCGGGCACCATGATTTCGTTATGAGCAAAGACACCTTGATCGCCAAATATGAAACTTTGCCCGCCGGGGCGCAAAAGCAGGTGGAGACCTTCATCGAGTTTTTATCGCAGACGGCGAAGCCGAAATCCGTGCGCTCCGCGAAGCGCCGCTTCAAATTCGATTGGGCGGGCGGTTTGGGCGATTTGAAAAGCCGGTTCACCGCCGTTGAGTTGCAGCACCACCTCAACGAACTGCGATGAACTGTCTGGTGGACACCAACCTCTTTCTGGAAATCCTGCTCAATCAGGCGGGCCGCAAAAAATGCGAGGCGTTTTTGCAGGGCGAGAAAGGCATGGCCTCGACTTCGATGACGCCTACCAATGATACTTGAGCGTATGAACACATCCGAATCCGTCCAGCAAGCCGCCGCGCAACTCCACGCGGCGCGGCCGGAGGCGACCATCATCCTGTTCGGCTCACAGGCGCGCGGCGACGCGCGACCGGACAGCGATGTGGATTTCATGGTGGTGCTGCCCGAAGCGCCGCGCTCGACCCGCCGGGAAATGGTGATGCTGTCGGATGTGCTGCGTCCGCTGCGGGTGTGGGCGGACGTGCTGGTGTTGAGCGCGCGGCGGTTTCGGGAGTCCGCCGCCGTGCCGGGGACGCTGGCCCACACCGTGGCGCGCGAAGGGAAGGTGCTCTATGGCGGCGTGTGATGAAGCCCGCCGTCTGCTGGCTAAGGCGGCCGAGGATGAGTATGTGCTGGACCGGTTGTTGGAGCAGGCCGCCGCGCCGGAGGCGATGGTGGGTTTTCACGCGCAGCAAGCAGCTGAGAAGCTGCTCAAGGCGGCCTTGTTTCTCGCCGGGGCCGTCCCGCCGCGCACCCATAACCTGACGCAGTTGATGGACCTGGCCACGGCCAGCGGCTTGCAACTCCCGGCCCTGTGCGAGGCGTTGCGCTGGCTGACGCCCTACGCGGTGCTCTACTGTTACGACGGTGAAGCCGAGGCGGACGAGGAACGGTTGCCCCGCCAGGAAGTCCGCGAGCAATTGCGCCAGTTGCGCGCGTGGGTGGAAGCCCGGCTGGCGGCGGACGCGAACCCGGGCCATGAGCAAGCGTGAAAATCCCTGCGAACATGCCATTGCTCCCGAGCATGTGCGTGCTTCTTGTCCCCTCTTTGCGTTCCCTGCGTTCTCTCGCGGCAAAAGATTTCCCGGCTTGTTTTTCGGCGGGATTTTGCGCTCACTCGGCGGCGTGAAACTCCGCCCGGCTCTGCTCCACTGGCTGGCATTTGACTGCTGACGCACCGCCAGTTTGCCCCCGGTCAAGCTCGCCCAAAAAGGTCTGGCGTCGCCGACGCTCTGGTTTGGCGTTTCGCTTCCGCCGGTAATTCAAACGCCCCCGCCGCGCGTAACTCCTCTGCCGTGATCGTCGGGCCGGAGCAAATCTTCTCCAGCAGCGCGGCTTGGACGGGTTCAAGATCGACGAGTCCACCGAGGACGTTCAGGACGTTGATCAGTTCGGTAGTGTATTCGGCCAGCCAGTGATCGGGCTGGATGTGGCCCAGCGGCGAGGGCGGACGGCGGTCGCCGATGATGGGGCGCTCGCGGTTCGCCTTCCGGTAGCTGAACCATTGCAGCAGCACTTGCTTGCCCGACACTTCGTAACTCCACACGCCGGGTTCGACGTTCTCCACGTAGCCGGTTCCGATCAGCAGCCGCTTCTTGGTCGCGTCGTAGTTGATCGAGTCGGGCATGGCGGCGGGTTCCTGGGGAATCGCGCCGGCCTTCGGGATGTTCGGGCGGCGGGACGCGGGGAGCCGGGGCGGTTGGGCGGGGCGGCCGTTGGCCGCGTCGGCCATGCGTTCGCCGAAGGTGTGGAGCCAGATGATGGTTCGTCCAAGCTCGACTGCCTCGGCGAATGTCTTTCGGTCGGCGGTGAGCGGGATGCGGAGACCGGGCGTGGAGAGGTCGTCCTGGAAACGCGCGGTGAAGGCGGGATGCGCGGCAGTTGCGGCGATGTAGGCGACCACGTCTTCGGCACTGACTTCGGCTCCATATTTCTGCGTCAGGAAGGCGATCAACTTGGGTCGCACGTTGGAGACGGTGGCGTTCGCGTCGCGCCAGAGCGGGAAGGCGCGGCCACCTCGTCCGTTGTAGTGATGCAGATCGGGAACGAGGGCGCTGATCGTAAGTGCTGGCCCATTGGTCGGCGATTGGTCGCTCGGCGCAGTGATAAAAACCTGCCGCTCCGAGCGCACGGCCCATAGCTCGGGGTTCGGCTGATTGATTACGCGACTGTCGGGGATGATCCACTGCCGGTCGAACGAGCGGAATCCGTAACGCGTCGGCGGAAGACAGGCCGCGTTGTCATCAGCCACTGCATTCGTTCGCGGCTCATAGCCCGCGAGCGGAGAGGCAACGATTTTCTTCGAGTGCTTGTCGCCAAGTTCTCCGCCACGCAGATGGGGATGAAACAGCGTTTCCTTTTCCGCCGCCGGCGCAGCGATGAGCTTCTGCCATCGCCGCTGCAACGAGTCCGCATCCGGCGCGATAATCCAAGTGCG
>JAYVWQ010000089.1:0-10413 GCA_043785945.1 Akkermansia sp. | reverse complement strand
GCGGACATCGGCCGCGAATACCGCGAAGTCATCCGCGTGAATTCCCAGTCTGGCAAGGGCGGCGTGGCCTATCTGCTCGAAAGCGAATTTGGCATCGCGTTGCCGAAGGACATGCAGCGCGAGTTTGGCCCGATTGCCAACGATGCCGTGGACGGACTTGGCCGGGAAGTCAGCGGCGCGGAGTTGAAGGCGATGTTCTGGAAGGAATACGTCGAGCTCCGTTCGCCGTGGCAACTGTCCGGCTTTGAAACCGAGAGCAAGGACGACGTGGTGAAGTGCCGCGCGACATTGTCCCGCGACGGCCAGCCGCTGGAAGTTTCCGGCCAAGGCAACGGCCCGCTGGCCGCGCTCGTGCATGGACTCACCAAGGCCGGAGTGCCGCGTTTTGAAATCACCAACTACAGCGAGCACGCCCTCAGCTCCGGCGAAGAAGCGGCGGCCATTGCCTACATCCAGATCAAGACGGCCGATGGCAAGGTGCGCTGGGGCGCCGGTGTGGATACCAACATCGCTTTCGCGTCCGTCCGCGCCCTGTTAAGCGCGCTCAATCGTCTGTGAGTATGATGGGGCAGGGCGCGCCGGGTGCAGCAGCGTTGCAGGTGGACTTCGGCGAAGGCCAACTCGTGACCGGCCAGGGCGCGAGCTTCTCTCCTCCTGAACGGGGCGGGAGACTATTGCCGTGCTTTTAGACGGCTCAGGGGACCAGCCGCGCGCGATAAAATCGCTGGGTTTGATTGAGCGAACTTGCATCGCTCCACCGGGCCGGATTCTCGGGTAGAATCACATTGGTCAGCACATTCCAGCCACCCGGCAGCGCACTGCTGGTTTCAATGTGCAGCCAGTCGCCGGGTGCGCCGGTCACTTCCACGGTCGCGATGCCGTTACTAGAATTAAGAGCGAGGCGCGGCGGGGTGATCGACTCACTGCCGAGCCGCGCGAGGAAGAAATCCGTGCCACCCGCGCTGGTGAGGTTGGTGCCGCCGAAGCTGGCCGCCCCATTGAACTCGCCGGTGAGATAGCAATGGCCCGAAACATCCGCCGCCACGCGATGCCCGATGGCCGAACCGCTGCCGCCGATTTGCTGCACCCACAGCAACGCGCCGGTGGAGTCGTATTTTGCGACCAGGCCATCATACGAACCCGCCGCGCTGACGGGCACGCCGCTGATCACACCTTCGCCGTGCAGTCCGGCAAAAATCCAAGTGTGACCGCCAAGGTCGGTGACGCTGGAGAAATCGAAGAAGTAAAACTCGGCCAGCAAATCACGCTGCCAGAGAAGCGCGCCGGTGCTGCTGAACTTCGCCACCCGCAGTCGCTCGGCATTGTTCGAGCCGTTGAAATTGAGATTGAGCGAGCCGCCCACATAGACGTTGCCGTTCGTGTCCACGCCGATGCCCTTGCCTTCGTCGGCATTCACGCCGCCGACCTGGGTGATCCAGAGGAGCGTGCCCGCCAGGTTGAACTTGGCGATGAACATGTCGCGCAGGCTGCCGGCGGCGGCCAGGTTGGTGGAGCCGAAATTCACGGTGCCGGTGAACCAGCCGGTAAAGTAGGCGTTGCGCTCGGCATCGGTGGCCGCCGCGAGACCGGCGTCGCTGCCGGGGCCGGCGGGCACTTGCTGCCACTGCACGGCTCCCGCCGCGTTGCAGCGTGCGAAGAAAATATCGCGGGCGGTATTCGCATCGCTGCTCGTTTGCAGAATGCCCGTGACGAAACAGCCGTTCGTCCCATCCGCCACGAGGCCGCGCCCGGAGTCGTTGAAACTTGCGCCCTGCCGCGTGACCCAGAGCAGCGTGCCCGCGCGATCATACTTGGCGAGGAAGACATCGGAGCCGCCCGCGCTGACGAGATTGCTCGCGCCGAAACTGGTCGTGCCCATGAAGCTGCCAGTGAGGTAGCAGTTACCCAGTGGATCCACGGCCACGCTGTGCGCCTCGCCTCCCGTGGTGGATGAGGTGCCAGTGCGAACCCACTCCAGCGCGCCCCCCGCCGTGTAGCGCGCAAGGAAAATCCCCGAACCCGCCGCCGTGACATTAGTGCCGCCGAAATTCGCACCCGTCTCGAAGTTTCCACTCACGTAAAGATGCGTGGCCCCATCCATCGCCACGCCGTCGCCGGATTCGTTGAGAGCACCCACGCCGGTGGACTGCCGAACCCACTGAAATGGCGGCGCGGTGAAGCTCAGACCGGCGGGCGCGCTCACGAGCACGCCAAGCGCATTGCTCACGGTCACGGTGTAGCTGCCCAGATCGGCAGGCTGCACGTTGCTGATGTTCAGCGTCGCGGTCGTGGCTCCGGTGACGCGAGTGTTGTTCGTCAACAGCACGCCGTCGCGCCGCCACTGATGATTGAACGCCACCGGGCTGGCCGTGGTGACGGTGAAGGTGGCATTGGAACCGGGCGGCACGGCCAGCGTCTGCGGCTGAGTCACGATGGCGATGGGCGAACTGGCGAAGGAAAAATTGTCCATCGCGAGTCCGGGGTCGGTGGACGGATCGTTCAAATCAAACCAGCGCAGATAAATCACGCCGCCCGTGGCAACGGAGGCCGGCAGCGCGTAGATGCCGCCGATATTTGTGATGCGATTGGCGGCGGCATTGCCATCCAGCGCCGTGCTAACGGGCGTGAAGATGGGCTGCGTGAGTTGAAAGGCCGCGCCCAGACTGACGAAGTTCACGCCGTCGGCGCTGAACTGAAGGACATTCATGTTGACCTGCGAAGCCGACGAGCCGGTGCGCCATTCCTCGCCATCGTAATGCACATTGATCGCGGTGATCGCGTTGGTGGTGCTGTTGCGGAGGCGGACTTCGAGGAAACGATTTGTGCCCGGCGGCGCGGGTGTGCCGGAGCCGGTGGCGATGAGTCCGAGGGCGCGGTCGGCGGCGGCGGCCGGGCCGAAGTTCCAGGCGGCGACTTGATTGGGAGCGGTGCTGCCCGTGCTCGCGGTCACGTTGGTGGTGAATGCGACGCCGGGTCCGGTCCAGCCCACGAACCAGCCCGGCGGCGTGTTCGTGCCGCTCGCGCCCATGCTGTCGAAGTTTTCCACGATGGTGCCGCCGGTGTAGGAGACGGTTTGCGCCCGCGCCAGTCCGACGAGGATGAACACCAGGGCCAGCCGCGTCGCGATCCCAGTGAGACAAGAGGCGGTCGGAGACCGAAAAGTCATTTGAGTCCTCATGTGAGTTTGGTTTGGAACAGGGCAGTGTGTAGCCAAAGCGGGGGCGACAAACAAGTTCATTGCGCAGTACCGTCGTGCCGCGCGCATCCTGACACCTCCCCGGAGCGCGGCCGTGTCCGGCGCCGGACGGGAAAGGAACTGCAGACAAGGCTGTCCGCGACTCCACTTACGCCGCCGCGCTCTTTTGCGCCGCGAGGTCGGTGCGGCGCTGGGCCAGGCTCTTGAAGAATTCCATGCCTTCCCGCGTGCGGCGCAGGAACACGTCCTTGTCCTGCAACATGGACTTGAAGATGCGCCAAGAGGGCGTGCGCGGGATGAGGAGCTTGCCGAACTTGTTGAAGTAGTAGCGGTGGTAAAACTCTTCCAGCGATTCAAAAATCTGGTCCTTGCTCAGGCCGGGATATTCGAGCGCGCTCTGCTGGTAGCCGTCGGTTTCCACGAGATCTGCCTTGTCCTTCTTGGCGAACCAACTGTTGAGCCGGGCCTGTTCGTAAAGCTCCGTGCCGGGGTAAGGGGCCGCGAGCGAAACTTGCAGGCTGAACACGTCGAGATCCTTGGCGAAGTTGATCGTCTGCTCGATGGTTTCACGCGTCTCGACGGGCAGGCCGAGGATGAACGTGCCGTGAATGACCACGCCCGCCTTGTGGCAGTCTTTGGTGAACCGGCGCATCTCGGCGGTGGTCACGCCCTTCTTGATGCGCTTGAGCGTCTCGTCGTTGCCGCTCTCGTAGCCCACGAGGAAAAGACGCAGCCCACAGTCCTTGAAAAAGCTGATGGTGTCGTAGTCGAGGTTCGCGCGGCTGTTGCAACTCCACGTCACGCCGAGCGGCGCGAGCTTCTTGGCGATTTCGCGGGCGCGCGGGAGGTTCGCGGTGAACGTGTCGTCGTCGAAGAAGAACTCCTTCACCTGCGGAAAGAGCTGCTTCATGTAGGCCATTTCGTCGGCGACGTTCTGCGCGGAGCGCACGCGATACTTGTGCCCGCCGATGGTTTGCGGCCACAGGCAGAAGGTGCATTGTGCCGGGCAGCCGCGCCCCGTGTACATGCTGATGTACGGGTGGAGGAGGTAGCCGATGAAATACTTTTCGATCTGGAGATCGCGCTGGTACACGTCCGCGACCCAAGGGAGCACGTCCATGTTCGTGATCAACTCGCGCTCGCCGGTGTGTTTGAACTTCCCATCCGTGTCGCGATAGCTGAGTCCGGTGACCTCGGAGAGCGGACGGCCTTCCGCGACTTCCTTGCAGGTGAAATCGAATTCCTTGCGCGCGACCCAATCAATGGCCGGCGACGCCTTGAGCGTTTCGATGGGCAGCACGGCGGCGTGCGCGCCGATGAAACCAATTTTGGTCTCGGGGCGGTTTGCTTTAATCGCCTCGGCCACCTTGCAGTCATTACGCAAAGAGGGCGTGCTGGTGTGGATGATGACGTGGTCGTAGCCCTTGGCCTTCTCCAGACACTGCGCGATGTCGATGCCGTGCGGCGGGCAATCCATCAGCGTCGAGCCGGGCACGAGCGCGGCGGGCTGCGCCAGCCAAGTCGGATACCAGAACGAGGTGACTTCGCGCCGGGCCTGGTAGCGCGAACCCGCGCCGCCATCGAAGCCATCGAAGGAGGGTGGAGAGAGGAAGAGAGTTTTCCCCATACAATTGAGTGCTAGCGGAAATCGAGGTCAGCGTTCTTATGAGCGACTTGAAGTTTGGACCTCTGGACCGTTGCAACGACGTGCTTGGTCAAGGCCATTCGCCGAGAATACCCAGATCTGAACTCACCGAAAGATGCGCAGGTCTTGGGCATCAAGGATGATTTCACGATGGGAGCCAGCCTATTCCGACTTCGCTTCTGAATGAGGCGCGGTCTCAGTCGAGCAGGAGTCTTCAGTCTCGTGCTTGTGCTCGGCCGCGCTGCCGCGCTGAAAGACCGATTGCGCTCCGTTCATGGCGGCACGGGGACTGTTGATCGCCGCCTTGGCTTCCGCGAGATGGCCTTTGCCGATGCTCACGCCGTTGAAGGCGGTCTTCTCCAGTTCGATGCTCTTGGCCCATGGTTTGGGCTTCGCACCGAAGTTGTATTTGATGTTCTTCCAGTTGTCGCCGCTCTGGTAATTCGTACCGAGCGCGCCACTGGGGTCGTAGCCGCAATGGACCATGCAGTTTTCACAGCGCGGATCGCGGGCCACGCCATCGACGACGCCGTATTTTTCCCAGTCCACCTTGGTGAGCATTTCCTGGTAGCCATCGTAGTGTCCGTCGGTCATCAGGTAACACGGGGCCTTCCAGCCCTTGACATTGTAAGTCGGGATCGCCCAGGCGGTGCAGGTCAGCTCGCGTTTGCCGGCCAGAAATTCCTGATAGACCGGGGTGCCGAAGATGGTGAAGGCCTTGCCCCACTCTTCAATCTTGGCGAACTTCTGCCGCGTCATCTTGCGGGTGAGGAAGAAATCTTCCGGCTGCTTGGCCAGGCGCTTGACCATGTCCTTCTTGGCGGCGTCGTATTCGTAGCCGGGCGAAATGGTGTGACCATCCACTTCGAGGGAGCTGAGGTACTTGAACATGTCCTCGAGTTCCCGCACGTCGGTTTCTTTATAGACCGTCGTGTTGGTCGCGACTTGGTAGCCGAGAATCTTCGCCATGCGAATGGCACTGACACATTCCTTGAAGACCCCTTCGCGCTCGACAATGAGATCGTGGGTGAATTCCAAGCCATCGACATGGACGTTCCAATACATCCACATGCTCGGCTTGATCGTGACCTTGTTCCGCGCCGCTTCATTGGCCGTGCGAATCGCTTCAGCTTCCTTGGGCGTAATCAGGTTCTCCGCTTCAAGCTGCTGGAGTTTCGGCTCCATCTTGGGCGACCAATGGGCGGCCATGTACTCGCGCATTTTTTTGCGCATGAACACGCCGTTGGTGCAAATGTAAATGACGCGACCCTGTTCGCGCAGTCCGACGATCAGTTCCTCGATCTTCGGATAGATCAGTGGTTCGCCGCCGCAGATACTCACCATGGGCGCTTCACATTCGGAGGCCGCCGCGAGGCACTGCTCCAACGGGACCATGTCCTTGAGGTTGGTGGAGTATTCGCGGATGCGTCCGCAGCCCGTGCAGGTGAGATTGCAGGTGTGCAGCGGTTCGAGCTGCAAGACCATGGCGAACTTGGGGGTCCGCTTCGTCTTGTGTTTAATGATGTGGCCCGCGATTTTCGCGGTCAGCGCCAAAGGGAATCTCATAGGTTAATGGAGCTGGGCCAAAATTGGCTCCAGAGGAATAGTGGGAAAGGAATCAGCAGGGGCCGGCACGTCATTTTTCATGAGGCCGGGAAGGAGGAAGGTGGCCGGGGAAACGCCCTTGGAGGCGTGAATCCCGCTGCAACCAGCACTGCTCAAAACGGTCGCCAACAGCGCCGCTCCGAGACTCGTGCGTTTCCAATTCCATTTCACCGCGCGAGTATAGATGGGGTCAGGGGCTTGGCAACGAAGATTTGGGCAGCAGTTCGGTTCTGGTTTGCTTCGGGTCGCAGGAACAAAACGGCCCAGAGTTTCGCGAAGGAATCCGAGGCCCACCGTGGAACTTATTCCCTCCACCCTTCGGGGCCTTCGCGAGAGAACCTTTTTCTTCCGGCTTCAATCCCGGTCAATTAGCTCGGGCGAGCATCGTCGTCGGCTCGGCGGGCAAAGGAGAATCCATCGGTTCTGGCGTCTGGCTCTTCATCTGGCCGTGGAGAAGGAAATGGCCCGGGAGAAGGAAATCGAGAGGAGAGACGCCTTTGGAAGCGCGAATCCCGCTGCACCCGGCCCCGCTCAAAACCACGGTGAGCAACGCCGTGCCGAGATAAATCCGTTTCCAATTCCGCTGCGCCAGCGTCATGATGGATGTGATCATGGTCTCAATCATCCAGGTTCCGGGCGCGCACAAGTTCATGGCTTCTTCAACCCTGCGTGCCCTGGTTAGTTTCGCCTTGCTTGTTTTTTTTCTCTGTAATGGGACAGGGGAGGCGGCGCGCGCGGCCTCGTTTGCCGCCCGCGCCGAGACGATTTTCACCGAAGCTCAGGGGAAGGTGCGGCAACATCCCTCAAACACCCTTGCGCTCGTGGAACTGGCCCGCGCTGCTTTTGAGTGGGCGGAATTTTCCCACCGGGACGAGGATCGCGCCGACCTCGCCCAGCGCGGACAAGACGCCGCGCACCGGGCGCTCACCCGTGAGGAGACGAATGCCGCCGCTCATTACTGGCTGGGCATGAATCTGGGCCAGATGGCCCGCACTAAATCCTTGGGCGCGCTCAAGCTGGTGCGCGAGATGGAGACGGAATTTCTCCGCGCCCTCAGCCTCGACGAGCACATTGTTTTTGGCGGACCGGATCGCACGCTCGGGATGCTGTACCGCGACGCACCGGGCTGGCCGACCAGCATCGGAAGCAAAAAGAAGGCGCGGCACCACCTGGATCGCGCCGTGCAACTGCACCCGGAATTTCCGGAGAACCAACTGGCGCTGCTGGAGTCTTTCGAGCAGTGGGGGGACAAGCGTGACTTCGATCGGCAACTTCAGACGGTGGAAAAGACTCTGGCCGAGTCCCGCGCCAAATTCTCCGGGGCCGACTGGGAGGCGAGTTGGGCGGATTGGGAAAAGCAATTTGCCGCGCTCCAGGCCAAGTCCGGCGGGGTCGGCAGGCTTACTCCAAGCAAGGGGGCGAAGTAGGCGGGCGATTTCCCCGGTTCCCCGCCCGTGCGCCAGTCTGGAACTGGCCGTCCTTGCATGGCCCGACGGCCGGTTACAAACCAGCGGCACGCTTTGGTTCTACCGGGTCAGCTTCCTCATCTGCTCCTGCCGTTTTTCCTTGGGCAGTTTCGCCAACCCTTCAGACTCCGAGTAAAATTTTCCCAGATCGCCGCTATAGTTTGCGAGCAGCCGTTGGAAGGCGGGCACGAGATGGTAATACGTCGCCACAGTGTTGAGTTGGGCGTTGTTGAGCGGCTGCCGGAACCAGGCGTCGTAGCGCGGGTCGCCGTTCCAACTCGCCTTGAGTTGTTCGTAGCGGGCGCGCAGGCGGGCCACGGTTTCAGCCTTGCCCGCGTGCCGAGTGGAGGCGGGCGCCTCGCCGCCATAGACGAGTTTCAATTCCTCACGCGCCTTCATCACCAGCGCCACGAACTGTTCCTCCCGGCGCAGGCTCGTCTCGTATTTTATCCGCAGCTTTTCGTCACCACGCCGGGCCAGCCAGCGGCTCACGCCTTCGCTGGCCACGGTGGTGGCGAAGGCTTCGTTGAAGTCCGTATCCCCGGAGGCGAAGACGCGCTGATGGGCCAGTTCGTGAAACAACGTGTCGGCCAGATCAAAGGGCTCGAATGGCTCCTGTTGGAGGAAGGTGTTCAGCACCGGGTCCTTGAACCAGCCCAGCGTCGAGTAGGCGTCCACGCCGCCGACATAAACATCCTCGCCGGTGCGGGCGAGTTGCGCGGCGTAGTTGCGCGCCGCCGACTCGGAAAAAAATCCGCGATACTCCAACCGCCCGACCACCGGATACCACCACTGGCGCGGTTCGAGGGAAAACTCCGGCGCGGCGGTCACATTCCAAACGACGTGGCGGCGGCCCAGGTCGGCGTAGCGGGTGTAGTGGCCGTCCACCTTGAGCTGCAAGTCCCGCTCGGCAAAGGCGCGACATTCCTGCACCAGTTGCAGCTTGGCTCGCAAGGCCGGGCTGGTGTGGGTCCGGGCCATGATTTTTTCAATCGGTTCCTGAAGTTTGAGAATCTGATATTGCCCCGCCACCGCCTGACCGTAGTAACGGAAGGAACCACAGCCGCCAGCCAGCACCAGCGCGCCTAGAACGAGGGCGCGCAGGGCAAGCGATCTGATCTGGGCGGCTTTCATTTTTTAACCGTGCCGCAACCTCGGGGTGCATCCAAGCACTTCCCCGAAGCACCGGTGCTTGGTCCGCTGCGCAGACAAATCTCTCGCTACGATTCCGCGCCCCTCTCATACTGCACGCACATGAATCATGTCGGGATTGGTTACGATGTTCACCAACTGGTCGAGGGCCGGAAGCTCTTTTTGGGCGGCGTGGAAATCGCCCACCCGAAGGGCTTGGACGGCCACTCCGATGCGGACGTGCTGATGCACGCCATCTGCGACGCGGTGCTGGGTGCGCTGGGCGAGGCGGACATCGGACACTTTTTCCCCAACACCGACCCGCGCTGGCGCAATGTGCGGAGCAAAGTTTTTCTCGAAGAGGCCGCACGGCAGGTCATGTTCCATTCCGGCCGCATCATCAACATCGACGCCACCCTCATTGCGCAGCAGCCGAAGATCGCCCCGCACCTCCAGCGCATGAAGGAGAACGTGGCGGGCGCGCTCGGCATCAACGTGAACCGCGTCGGCATCAAGGCCACGACCAACGAGACGATGGGCTTCATCGGGCGCGAGGAAGGCATCGCCGCCATGGCCGTGGCCAGCGTGAACCTGCCGGAGAAGCCCGAGCTGGTGGCGTGAATCATTTCCAAGAACATGGGCAAAGCTGAAATCAGTTGGAACCGCGTCAACGAAGAGGGCGAGAAGCGTCAGGCTTTCGCCCATCACGTCGGAGACCGCTGGATTTTTTTCCAGCGCCCGCGCCGCTTCGACGAATGGCAGGAGAACAAGGAGCCGTCGTTGGAGGATTGGTTTGAACTGCTCGACGGCGTGCGCCGCCGCATCAACCGCCGCCTCGTGCGTCCCGAGGAGGAGGCGCGCGTGATCAAACGCATCCGCGAACTTTATCCCGAGGCAGAGATTCCAGAATGAATGGCAGGTTGAAAGTGGCAGGTGGCAGGTGGGCGCGCGTGATTCTGGCCAGCGACAAGCCTTCAACTTTCAACTTTTAACCTGCAACCCTTCCCCGATGAACCCACCGCTGATTCTCATCTCCCCCAGCACGCAGAAACGCGGCGTGGAGTTCGAGGATAATTCCATCAGCCTCTCCAACCAGTACAGCCTCGCCGTCGCGTCCGCCGGCGGGCTGCCGTGGATTCTGCCCATGCTGCCGGCCCGGCCGCTCATCGCCGAAGCCGTCTCGCGTTGCGACGGTGTGATGCTGACCGGCGGCGATGATTTGCAGACCGGCCTCTACGCGAAGAAACTTACAGCCGCACTGCAAGCCACGGTTTCCGAGCCAGAGGCGGAGCGCGACCTCTTCGAGCTGCTGCTCATCGAAGAAGTATTCCGCCAGCGCAAGCCACTCTTCGCCATCTGCCGCGGACTGC